>CAZPTG010000310.1:0-2505 GCA_964589355.1 uncultured Spirochaetaceae bacterium | reverse complement strand
CTTTGCTTTATTAGTCTAATAGGATTACTTGAATTATCACTAAAGTTTGCTGCTTCACAAATAATAGTATCCAAATTTTGTTTATTTAATTCATGTCGTAAATTTAAGAATAAATGATCTATATAAGATCTAGAACCATCAATATCTAAAGCACTTTGATATATTAATGCAATGTTGCCTGTTTTTGAGGTTGAAAGAGATTTGGCATTATTATTTTTCTCAAAGCCTAATTCATTAGCAACTCTATTAATCTTATCAATTGTTGGTTGTGATATTCTTGAATTTCCATTTAAAGCTCTAGAGACAGTAGAAACATTATATCCAGTAATTTGAGCTATATCTTTTATTGTTATCGCCATTAATAATTCCTTATGTGCAACCGTTTGCACAAATTGTGTTATTAGTATATCATGATAACTGTAATTGTCAAGTAAATTATATTTATTAGTAATTTATTATTTTATATGGATTTAAGTATAATTTAATAAGATATTTACATATTATATATTAATAAAAAATATCTATGTGCAATCATATGCATATATGATTTATTCATTTTTTATATTAAAAAAGAATATTGAATTTTTATTTCATAGAAGATAATATTTATAAAAAAGTGGAATGAGGGTATTAATTTACTTTACAACTAATATATTAGAATGTTAGAATATTTGTAATGAATTTTTTGGAGGAATTATGAAGTTAAATTTGGATGAATTAAAAAACAAGGACCAATGGATTGAAAAAGGTTATCAAGTTTCATCATATGATAGAGAAGAAATGGTAAAAAATACATTATCAAATCCTAAATGGGTACATTTTGGAGCAGGTAATATTTTCAGAGGTTTCCCTGCTGTGTTGATGCAAAATTTACTTGAGAATGGAATTGAAGATACAGGTATTGTTGTCTCAGAAGGATTTGATTTTCAAATTATCGATAAAATATACAAACCTCATGATAATTTAAATTTATTAGTAACACTAAACTCTGATGGCTCTATTGAAAAAAAAATTATAGATAGTTTAGCAGTTTCTTATAAATGTGATTATGAGTTTAAAGAAGATTGGGAAAATTTAGAAAAAGTTTTTTCTTCAAAAACTCTTCAAATGGTTTCTTTTACAATTACAGAAAAAGGTTATTCTTTAGTAGATTCAAATAATAATTATTATTCTATAGCTGTTGAAGATTTTAACAATGGTCCAAATTCTTCTAAATTATTTTTATCAAAATTGACAGCTTTAGTTTATAAAAGATATAAAGAATCCAATTGGCCTTTAGCTTTAGTTAGTATGGATAATTGTTCTCATAATGGAGAAAAATTACAAAATGCTGTTATGACAATTGCTAATAAATGGGTTGAAAATAATTTTATAGAAAAAGAATTTATTAATTATTTAGAGCAAAAGGTTTCATTTCCTTGGTCTATGATAGATAAAATAACACCTAGGCCAGATCCCTCAGTTGTAGAAATGTTAAAAAAAGATGGTTTTGACGATTCTGAAATTATTGTTACAAATAAAAATACTTGGATTGCACCATTTGTTAATGCTGAAAAGCCTCAATATTTAGTTATTGAAGATGATTTCCCTAATGGTAGAGTAGCTTTAGAAAAGACTGGGGTGTTTTTTACAACTAGAGAAACTGTAAATAAAGTTGAAAAAATGAAAGTTTGTACATGCTTAAATCCTTTGCACACTACGCTTGCTGTTTTGGGATGTCTTTTATCTTATGATTTGATTTCTAAAGAAATGGAAGATCCACAGTTAAAAAAACTTGTTGAGATAATTGGTTTAGAAGAGGGAATGAAAGTTGTTGTTGATCCTAAAATAATTAATCCTAAAGATTTTATTTCTGAGGTGTTAAATGTAAGATTCCCTAATCCTTTTATGATAGATACTCCACAAAGAATTGCTTGTGATACAAGTCAAAAACTATCAATTCGTTTTGGAGAGACTGTTAAAGCATATATAGAAAGAGAAGATTTAAATGTAACTGATTTAAAATATATACCCTTAGTTTATGCTGCTTGGATTAGATATTTAATGGGGGTTAATGATAATGGTGAAGAATTTGAATTATCTCCTGATCCATTATTAGATACTGTTAAAATTTATACCAACAATATTAAATTAGGAGATAAGGGGCCTTTTGATAAAAAGTTACATGATTTATTAATGAATGATAAGATTTTTGGTGTGAATCTAATTTCTCAAGGATTAGATAAATTGGTATTAAAGTATTTTAGTGAGATGGTAGAAGGCAAAAATGCAATAAGAAAAACATTGAAAAAATATTTATAAATAATTAAAGATTTTTTATATATTCAATTTAGCATGATGCAATTGATAAATTAAGTATAAGAGGATATAAAAATCCTCTTATACTTATATAAAAGGATTTTATAATAAAATAAGGGATGTATGTAAGTTTAGATACTATTCGCTTAGATTAATAATATTAATATAATTTTGTTTTTATTGTTTTACTTTTAAAATATGAAGGAT
>CAZPTG010000309.1:0-2510 GCA_964589355.1 uncultured Spirochaetaceae bacterium | reverse complement strand
ACATTGGTATCTTTATGAAAGAAGTTCAATTTGGGACCCTAAAAAAGGGAAAGCTAAGAAAAAAAGTGGGAAAATACTTGGTACAATCACCGAAAATGGTCTTATTTTAAAAAAAGAAAGTACTACGGAAATTAACTGTTTTGAATATGGGGCTTCTCTTTTTTTATTCAAAAACACATATGAATTAAGAGAAAGATTACAAACATATTACCTTGAAAATTGGAAAATCATATACGCCTTAGTCCTTATGAAAATAAAAGAAAATTGCTCCCTTTTTGATTTTAATTATTTATATGATTGTTCATATTTAAAAGTAAAATTAGGCAAGATTACCGATAAAAATAATAAAATTCGAAATAGTATTATTCACATATCTCAAGATATAGAAACCTTAGAAAACTTTTTTAATATAGAAGAATGCAATAGTTTGATAAACTATTATGAACAGATAATAAATAAAAACCTTTCTGTTGATACTTATTTTTTGGATCAAGTTTCTTATAAAAACTTTGAAGATGATATCATTTATTTAAAACAATCTTCAAAAAAACAACTTATAGATGAACAAATATCTTATGGCCTTGCAATTATTAATTTTATGGCAATGCATGAAATTAATTTAATAAAAAACAAAATTGCAGAAAAAGGTCTCTATAATACATATCGATTTGAGAATATTATAAATTTATTAAAAACTGTTAATATAATAAAAATAAATAGAGCTTATAAAACAACAAAGCTTTTTAAAGATGTTGAAAAGCTTTGCCATAATTTAGATTTAAATATTTCAGTTAAAAATTAATAGGTCTTCTATTATCAAAAACAACTTTTTTGATATATTCTTTATCCATTTTTAATTTAAATACAATATCTTTTAATAATTGTTCTGAAACTAAATTTTGTTCACAGTATAGATACAAAAGAGCTTTTTCACTAATATTATCAGGTAATAAAGAATTATAATATACATCTGAATTTTCATAATCTTTATACCTTGCGTGAATGTTTTTATATAAATGTGATTTATTAATATTTTCTTTAATATTATATAATTCTTCTACAAGTGGAGCTGATTCTCCTCTAGCAGCTAATTCTCCAAGAGGTTTTAAATGATAGTACGTATATTCTTTAGCTGGTAAATAATGATGCTTATCACACCTTGCTTCATAATCGGGTTCTAGAGATGAAGATTTTTCCCGATCTCCTCCAACAATAATTAAAGGATCAAAATACAATGCTGGGCATTCTTTATTATCAACTTTATAATATCTATAAGTAAAAAAAGCATGTTCTAAACAATCCGGATGTTCGCAATATGCAGTCAAAGGAATAACATCTGTTGCAATATCCAACATTAATCTAGCAGTCGAATTAAATAAATCTCTTCTAAAATTTAATATTAAAGTTGGAAAAATAAACATTATTCCTTTTTCAAGACTATTGTTTCTTACAACATAAGCTAACCTTTCATCAAAAAATGAAGCTTCATCTATAATATAGGTTCCTATTGTAGGGTTATCTTCAATTATTTTCTCAAGACCAAAAGAATCTTTTATTTTAGCTATATTGTTCCCACAACGAACATACCCAGATCTAAAAGCTAAAGCATCTTCAGGGTAATCTTGAAATCTAGTTCCATCAACTTGAGAACGAACAAAAAAAACATTTCTACGATCTACATTATTAGTACTTGTTGCTTTTTTTACAACATCACTCTTTTTTTGAGCAACATTAGCATCTCTCCAAACTCTAGCAGCAAATTCTGTTTTTCCAGAACCCATAGGTCCTATAAGAAGAACTCTTCGACCAGGATGAGTAAAATCAAAATGTGTAAAAGTGTCTAAAACTGAAAGAGAAGGGAACCCTAAACTTTTTAAAAAATCAGAAGGCTCCCCTTTTTTTGTATTAATATCTTGCATCTGAAGTTGCTCCAGTTACAATAGCTACTCCACAACTAGCACCAATTCTAGTTGCTCCAGCATCAATCATAGCTTTAGCTTCTTCAAAGTTGTGAATTCCTCCACTAGCTTTTACGCCTAACTCTTTTCCTACAGTTTTTCTCATTAAAGCAATATCTTCAACTTTTGCTCCACCTTTTGAAAAACCAGTAGAGGTTTTTACAAAATCAGCTCCTGCTTTTTTTGCTAAAACACAAGCTTTTACCTTTTCATCTTCGCTTAAAAGACATGTTTCTATAATTACTTTTAACAATTTATCACCACAAGCTTCTTTTACACTTTGAATATCTTTTAGAACTAAATCATCTTTTGAATCTTTTAACCAGCCAATATTAATTACCATATCAATTTCATCAGCACCATCAATTATTGCTTGTTCTGCTTCAAAAGCTTTAGCCTTTGAACTCATAGCACCCAAAGGGAACCCCACAACTGTACAAACAGAAACATCACTATTTTTTAATTTATTTGCACATTCTTTAACATGACAACTGTTTATGCAAACAGAAGCAAAATGATATTCAAGAGCCTCACTACATATTTTTTTAATTT
>CAZPTG010000308.1:0-2568 GCA_964589355.1 uncultured Spirochaetaceae bacterium | reverse complement strand
AAAAAATCCAAATACACTAATTCATATGGATTGTGTACAAGCCTTTGGGAAAATAGATACGCATATTTTTAACTTTGATGTTGATTTTTTAAGTGCTTCATCACATAAAATTCACGGACCCAAAGGTTCTGGATTATTATATGTTAAAGATATTAGTCGTTTGAATCCAAGACAATTTGGAGGCGAGCAAGAATCTAGAATTAGACCTGGGACAGAAAATGTTCCTTGTTGTTGTGGCTTTGGACTTGCAGCACATAAGGCAATGGAACATATAAAAAAAAATTATGAATATGTTGATGATTTAAAAAATTATTTGGTTGAAAAGTTAGAAAAAATCGAAAATGTGACTATTAACAGTATTGGGGAAAATTTGCCTTATATACTTAATTTTTCGCTAATTGGGTATAACTCTGATGACTTAGTAGCTTTTATGACAAAAAATAATGTTTGTATATCTGCAAGTTCTGCATGTATGGTTGGGGCGAGAAGTTATGTTTTAGAAGCACTAGGGTTTGATGAAAATATAATTTTAAGTACCGTTAGAGTCTCATTTAGTAATAATAATAATAAGGCAGAAATAGATCGTTTTGTATTATTATTGGATGAATTTATCGCTAAATAATTTATAAAAAAGGAGTTAATAGTATGAAGAAAATAATTAATTGGTTAGATGTTAATTTTGAACCAATTTTAATGGCACTATTGTTCTATGCCATTGTTGCTCTTCTAAGTGTTCAAATAGTACTAAGATTTGGATTTTCGAAAGGACTTTCTTGGGCTGAAGAATTATCAAGATATATTTTTGTTTGGTTGATGTTTTTTAGTTTTTCTTATGCTGTTAGAAATCAAAGGAATATTAGAATATCTTTTTTTGCTCAAAAATTTGGGGAAAAAGTAGAAAAAATTTTATATATCTTAAGTGATTTTATATTTATGGGTTTCATAGTTGTTGTTTTTTTTGCAGCAATAAACGTTTGTAAATCTGCTATCAAGTATGGCGATATGGCTGTCACCTTTAAGGTTTCATTAAATATTGTTTATGGAGCAGGTGTTACTGGATTTGGATTAATGATTATTAGATTAGTTCAATCAATAGTTTGGAAAATAAAGCATTTTAAATCAAATTTTGAAGTGTTTGATAACTATAATGGCAAATATTATAAAAATAATAAAATTTGTTTTTTCAAAGGAGAAGACAAAGAGCCTGAAAGTGATCAAAAAATTGAAACTAATCAAGAAGAATAAAGGAGGAACGTTATGATTGCCGTATTATTTATTTCATTTATCATATTATTATTATTAACAGTACCAATTGGTATAGCTTTAGGTGGCGCATCTATCTTAACTATATTTTATGGACAACCTGTTAGCATCGATACTTTTGCACAAACAATGATTCAAGGATTAAATTCCTTTCCATTGATGGCTGTTCCTCTATTTACTTTTGCTGGTGATATAATGGGCCGTGGTGGTATTTCAAAGAGATTACTTAATGTCTGTGATTTATTCTTTGGAAATTTTAAAGGTGGCCTTGGTGTTGTTTCAATTGTAGCTTGTTTATTCTTTGCTGCAATATCTGGTACTGGTTCTGCAACGGTTGCAGCAATTGGTTTAATTATGATTCCTGCTATGGTTGAGCGTGGGTATGATAGAAATTTTGCTGGATCTTTAGTTGCTACAGCAGGTACAGTTGGAGTTATTATTCCACCTAGTGTATGTATGGTTATATATGCAGTAGCAGCAGGTACATCAGTTACAGCTATGTTTATGGCAGGTATTGGCCCTGGATTATTAATTGGATTAGCACTCTCCTTTTATACTGTTATTTACTCTAAAAAACGAGGTTATGAAGGTAGTGACAACCATTACAGTTTTAAAGAAGCTATTCACATTATTATAGATGCTATTCCAGCTTTACTTGTTCCTGTAATTATTCTAGGTGGTATTTATGGAGGAGTATTTACACCAACTGAAGCAGCAGCAACAGCATCTGTTTATGGTATAATTGTTTCACTCTTTATTTATAAAGAAATAAAAGTTTCTGCATTATTAGAAATTGGTTTTAATTCAGCATATTTATGTGCAGCTGTATTGATAATTATTGGTATTTCATCAGGATTCTGTAGAATTTTAACAATTACACAAATACCTGTAATTATAGCAAATTTCATCTTAGGAATTACAACAAATAAATTTATCATCTTGATGTTTATCAATTTATTATTATTAGTTGTTGGAACTTTTATGGAAACAAATACATCTATAATAATCTTAGTGCCAATTTTACTTCCAATAGTAATTGCTTTAGGCGTTAGTCCAATTCATTTTGGTGTCATTATGATACTTAACCTTGCTATTGGATTTATAACACCACCTCTTGGTGCAAATCTCTTTATGGCTTGTCAAGTTAGTGGTTTGAAATTTGATGAAATTGCAAAGGTTGCGAGACAAAATGGAATATACTGGGTCACACGCACTCATGGAGGCGATAGAAACCCAAATACAATTGCAATAAAAGCTAGGGAAGACAAGTGTAATCCAAATGGATTGGATTTATTTTATGCATTT
>CAZPTG010000307.1:0-2594 GCA_964589355.1 uncultured Spirochaetaceae bacterium | reverse complement strand
AGAAGAGATATTGATGATTTCTCATTAGAGAATATTAAAAAAGAATTAGAGAGTTATTATAAATATGATGGACTAGATTGGACTGGTAGAGGCGATACTAAACAAGCCGAAATCGATGGTACAATTATGGCATATCAAGTATTTATTGATAAGCTTGAAAAAGAAAAATTGTAAATCTTTTTTTTATAATTTTTTTTTAAATTATGCTTTTTATAATTTAT
Organism: uncultured Spirochaetaceae bacterium; assembly: GCA_964589355.1. GTDB lineage: Bacteria > Spirochaetota > Spirochaetia > Sphaerochaetales > Sphaerochaetaceae > Pleomorphochaeta. The sequence continues at coordinate 2,373 of CAZPTG010000307.1, read as the reverse complement.
CTTTAGATTATGGTGAACTTGAAATTTATTATCCTTTATGTTAGTTTTTATTAAGATTTGCCTAATAATATTGGTAGGCAAAATAATAAATTTTAATATAGGAAGAGGTATTTATGTCTGGACATAGTAAATGGGCTTCAATTAAGCACAAAAAGGGTATAGCAGATGCAAAACGTGGTCAAAAATTCACAAAATTAATCAAAGAAATTACAGTTGCAACTAAAATGGGTGGCCCTGATCCAGAATCTAATGCTACATTAAGAACAGCAATTTTAAAAGCTAAGGCAGAAAATATGCCTAAAGATAATATTGAAAGAGCTATCAAAAAAGGTAGTGGAGAGGCTGATGCAGCAGTATATTACGAATTATCATATGAAGGTTATGCTCCAAATGGTATAGCAATTATTGTTGATACATTAACTGATAATAAAAATAGAACTGCCGCTGATGTTAGATCAACACTAACTAAATTAGGTGGATCTTTAGGTACTACAGGTTGTGTTTCTTATATGTTCCAAACTAAAGGTGTTATTACTTATAGTGAAGATAAATATAGTGAAGAAGAAATCTTTGAAGCTGCATTAGAAAATGGTGCTGATGATGTTGAAACTGGCGATGGTATCATTGAAGTTAAAACAGAACCTAGTGATTTTGCAAATGTTTTAGAAGCTCTTCAAGCTGCAGGTTTTGAACAAGATTCAGCTGGTGTTGAAAAGATTGCAGATCAAATGGTTGCTTTAGATAGTGATAAAGCTAAGAAAGTATTGAAAATTGTTGATAAACTTGAAGATTTAGAAGATGTACAACAAGTTTCAACCAATTTAGAGCTTCCTGACGATTTTGAAGAAGACGAATAGCATTTATGCGTATTCTTGGCGTTGATCCGGGATTAGCAAACACAGGCTGGGGTATTATTGATTCAATAAATAACAAGTCCCGGCCTGTTTCTTTTGGTGTAATCAATACGGAAAAAGATTTAAAACAAGAACTTAGAATTTATAATATTGCAGAAGAGCTTGGTAAGATTTGTTTAAAATATAATGTTGAAATATGTTCAATTGAAGATATTTATTTTACCAAAAATACATCTTCTGCTATATCTGTTGCAAAAGTTATTGGTTCTTCAATTCATAAATTGTCACAATTAAATCTAGATGTTAAACTATATTCACCTTTGCAGATTAAATCGATAATTACAGGTTATGGAACTGCAGACAAAAAACAAGTTCAAGAAATGGTAAAATTACATTTAGGTTTAGTTAAAAGACCTAGACCTGATCATGCAGCAGATGCTCTAGCAGCTGCTTTATGTTTAGCAACTTATGAAAGTTCTATGAATAGGATAAAATTATGATTAATGCAATTTATGGTGAAATTATAAGCATTTCATCAAATAATGTTATTATAAGAAGTAATAACATGGAATTTGATTTATTAGTTTCTAGTGCAACTGCTTCTAATTTGAGTAACTTATTAGACAAATCAGATATAAGAATTGTAACTTATTTGCAACATAGAGAAGATGCTATGACACTATTTGGTTTTATTGATGAACTTGAGAGAGAATTTTTTTTACAGCTACAAAATGTATCAGGGATAGGAGCTAAGGGTGCTCTTAAGATAATGGGCGGTATTAGTTTTAAAGATTTTGTTCTACTTTTAGATAATAGTGATATATCAGCTTTATCTAAATTACCTGGAATTGGTAAAAAAACTGCTTCTAAAGTTGTATTAGCACTTAGAGGAAAGTTAGTAATTGAAAAAGATGAAATTGAAAATAAAAAAGAAACTTCTTCTAATAACTCAAATCAATTTAATGAATTAATAGCAGCTCTTGTTGATATGGGATATGAAAGAAATAAAGCAACTAAAGTTGTATATAATATATATGATTCAAATAAAGATAAATTGGCACAATTGTCTAATCATGATATAGAATCTTATATATTTCGACTTGCTATTGCTAAATTAAGTTAAAGGTATATTTGTTTATGAATGAATTTGATAAAAATAATCAAGATGGCGATGAATCAAAAAACAATTCTCTTGTTTCAACTTCTTTTCAAAGTGAAATGGATGAACAAGAAAATATTTTGCGTCCTAAAAAGCTTGATAACTTTCAAGGTCAAAAGCAATTAAAAGAAAATCTTTCTATTTTTATAAAAGCTGCAAGAGAAAGAGAAGAAGCTCTTGATCATACCTTTTTAATTGGGCCTCCGGGGCTTGGAAAAACAACTCTAGCAAGTCAGTTTCCAAAACCATACTTCTTCTTATTTGAGCCAGGATCAAGCACTTTAGCTACATATGAAACTGATATTTTAAAGAAAGCACAAAAAAGAGGTAAGCACGAATGGGAAATATTTAGAGATGCTG
>CAZPTG010000306.1:0-2605 GCA_964589355.1 uncultured Spirochaetaceae bacterium | reverse complement strand
GACATACAAAGTTCTTGCTGACCATTGCCAGAAACTCCAGCAATACCAAATATTTCACCTTTATGAATATCAAAAGAAACATTATTAAGTAATGGAATCCCACTTTTACTCTTTAGAGAAATATTTTTAACACTTAAACAAACTTCATCACTGTAATTAAGAAGTTCATCTCTCTCAATTTGTTCAAAAGAGCCTTCTATCATCATTTTAGATAATTGATACTCATCTGTATCTTCTTTGTTTACATTTCCATAAACCATACCAGATCTCATAACAATTATTCGATTGGCAACAGACATTACCTCTTTTAATTTATGAGTAATAAAAATTACAGCATTCCCTTGCTTAGAATAATCTTTTACAAATTTCATTAAATTATCTATTTCTTGAGGTGTTAATACTGCAGTTGGCTCATCCATTATTAATAAATTTGCTTCAAGATATAAAGCTTTTAAGATTTCTACTTTTTGTTGTTCTCCAACAGTTAAATCTTTTATCTTTTTCTGTGCATCTACTTTAAGTTCATATTTGTTAGCAAGATCCTGTATTTTTTGCTCTTCATAAGCCCAGTTTATTTTTCCCTTAATGTTTCCTAATATTATGTTTTCAGTAACTGTATGAGCAGAAACTAAAGAAAAATGTTGTTGAATCATTGAGATCTTATGTTTCATTGCATCTTTAGGAGATTTTATTATTATTTGCTCACCGTTTTTATATATTTCACCTTCATCAGCACCATATAAGCCATAAAGAATTTTCATGCAAGTACTTTTACCTGCACCATTTTCTCCTAATAGTGCTAAGACTTCGCCCCTATTAACAGAAAAAGAAACATCTTTATTAGCAATTACTTTTGCAAAATATTTTGAAATACCTTTAAGTTCAAAAAAAGGTTTATCCATTTTCTATTCCTTTTTTATTTATTCAATCAATTTTTTAGTTTTGTTATAAATTGTTTATAATTAAATTAATAATTATAAACAATCAGATTTTAAATATCTTTTAATTATCACTTTTTTTTCACACAATACCCTAATGGATATTGTGTGATATTTTTTTTATTTAAACATAGAAGCAAAATCAATTTCACCAGCTTCAGCTTTAGCCATACCTTCTTCAACTTTAGCTCTAACTTGATCTGAAATTAGATCAGTATAAACAGGTTTAAAGATACCTTCTTTAATACCAGCTTCATGAACTTTTCCACCATCTAAAGTACCATTATAATATTTTTCAACAGCCCAAGTATAAAATGTTTTAAAATCAAATAATACAGAAGCTACTACAGTACCAGGAGCTGTATCATTTTGATTTGATGAGAATCCAACAAATTTAACACCTTTTTCTTTTGCAGCTTGAATAGCACCTAAACCAACTTGGTTAGCATAAACAAATAAAGTATCAGCACCATTATCAATCATTGTTTCAGCCATTTGTTTACCTAATGCTATATCAGACCAGCTATTAGCGTAAGAACGAGTTGCTTTTGCATCACTTAGACCTCTTTCTTTGGCAAGATCTACAGAAACAGCTTCATAAACATCTAATAATTTTTCCATTGCTTCATTTGGGAAACCACCAATTGTTGCAAAATTACCATTTTCAGATACTTCACCAGCAATTAATGCAGCAACAAAACTTGCTTCATATTCTTTTGGAAATATAGGAGATACATTTGCATAATCAGCTCTAAATCCATTAACTACACAAAAGTTTGAATCTGGATATTCACTTGCAATTTTATTTGCAGCATCATCAAATTGAGTTCCAGCTGCCATAATTAAATCATAACCTCTTTCAGCATAATTTCTAAATGTTGATTCATAATCTGAAGCTTGAACATTTTCTAAATATTCCATATTAGTACCTAATTGTTCATTACAAGCAACTAAACCAGCATAGTTTGTAGCATTCCAAGATTGGTCATTAATTGGTCCAGGAAGAACTAATACTATTTTTAAAGCCCCAATACCTTTTTCACCTGAACTTTCCTTTTCTTCATTACTTCCTTGAGCAAAAATTGTTGTTAATGCTAAACTTGAAATTAATAATAATGTTAAAATTTTTTTCATTATTCTCTCCTCTTTGAAAACTCTTAATCTATTATATAACTAAATCAATCTTAATAATATTAATTATATAAAAGAAAATTATAATATTTGATATAGGCCTACTCAAATAACTTCTTATACAATTATCTATTAAGCAATTATCGTGCCAAAAAACACCATTATTCAACATTTATTTATAGGGCAATAAATTATTTTATTTTTTTTATTGTTATTTTAAAAAACATGATTTACAATTGTCCTAAATTAGTACAGCAGTTGTTCAAATGTGTCCTATATTTAACACTGTAACAATACAAATTAGGAGCTTATGTGCATATTTTATTAATAGACGACAACCAACAACATTACGAAGTTCTACAAGATAATTTTTCTTTTGTAGGTCATTATCTTTTCTATGCTAAAAACACCAAAAATGCTTTTAGTGTATTGAAAAATGAAATAATCAATTTAATTTTATTAGATGTTAGATTAGGTGAAGAAAATGGAGTTGAAACTTTAGATGATAAATTTGATAATACTCAAATGACCTTTCC
>CAZPTG010000305.1:0-2708 GCA_964589355.1 uncultured Spirochaetaceae bacterium | reverse complement strand
TATCATCCTGCTGCAGTTTTAAGAAATCCACAATGGAGAGCTCCAGTTTGGCAAGATTTGCAGAAAGTTGAAAAACTATATAGTTTGTAAGGATAATTTATGTTCGCAAAAGTTTTATTTGATTTACCTTTACACACAGATTTTACCTATAAAATACCAAAAGAGCTAGAGTCAAAAGTAAAAGTTGGAATTCGTGTTAACGTGCCATTTAGAAGTTATTCAAAGATTGGTTATGTTATTGAACTATTACAAGAGTTTGAAACTAGTTATAAAATAAAAGAAATAAAGAGATGTGTTGATAAAGAACCTCTTTTTAGAAAATCCCAAATAGATTTATCAAAATGGATGTCTAATTTCTATTTATGTTCTATGGGCGAAGCTTTAGCTTTACAAATTCCGGGAGGAAAAAGAGAGAAAGTTTTTTCAATGAGTATAAATGAGGAAGACATTTCTACTAAGAGGGTTGAAAATTTATCAAATGAACAAGAAGAAGCTTTAAGTATATTAAAAAAGAGAGAAAAAGCTTTATATTATTTATATGGTGTTACAGGTTCTGGTAAAAGTGAAATTTATTTTAGATTTGCAAAAGAAATAATTAAAGAAAATAAACAAGTTATATATTTAGTACCTGAGATAACATTAACACATCAATTAATACAACAAGTTAGTTTAAGGTTCGATGATGAAGTTGCAATTTTACACTCTGCTATGACTAAAAGCCAAAGGCTTTTTCAATGGATGAGAATTTTAAAAAATGAAGTGTCTATTGTAATTGGAGTAAGAAGTGCTATTTTTGCGCCATTTAATAACTTAGGTTTAGTTATTATTGATGAGGAACATGAAAACTCTTATAAGAGTTCGCAAACACCTAGATATCATGCTAGGCAAATTGCCCAACATATATCTAAGATTAACAATGCCATTTTAATTATGGGTAGTGCAACTCCATCTCTTGAGGCTTATAAATTAATGAGCGAGAATAAAATTCAAAAAATTGAGTTAAAAAATAGGGTTGGCTTTGGGCATCTTCCCCAAATGAAAGTTGTAGATATGTTAAATGAAAAAAATATTATATCTAAAACTTTAAAAAATGAAATTAAAATAACACTAGATAATAAGAAACAAGTAATATTATTTTTAAATAGAAGAGGGTTTTCTTATTATTTCCATTGTAAAAGTTGTGGATATGAAATGAAATGTCCAAATTGTTCAATATCTCTTACTTTTCATAAAAATACTAATTCCATGGTTTGCCATTATTGTGGTTATAAAACTAAACCTATTCAAGTTTGCCCAGATTGTAATAGTTTGGATGTAGGATATCGTGGATTCGGTACTGAAATGGTGGAACAAGAGATAAAATCTATATTTCCTTTAGCAAATATATCACGTTTGGATGGTGATGTTGCAAAAGATAAAAAGAATATGTTTAACGTCTTAGATAAATTTAAAAAAGGAGATGTTGATATTTTATTAGGAACTCAAATGGTTGCAAAAGGATTTAATTTTTATAATGTTGAACTTGTTGGTATTGTTTTAGCTGATTCTGCAATGAATATACCGGATTTTAGAGCTCAAGAGAGAACTTATTCATTAATTACACAAGTTGCAGGTAGAGCTGGGAGATTTAATGATAAAGGTAAAGTAATAGTTCAAACATTTCAACCTAATAATTTAGCTATTCAAAAAGCTCTAACAACTGATAGTAATTCATTTTATGATAATGAAATGAAAGTGAGAGAAGAAACAGATTTCCCTCCTTTTTCAAGGCAATTAAATCTCGTATTTAGAGGCTTAGATAAAGATATAACGTATAATTTTTGCTATGAATTTTTTAAAAAACTTAATTGTTTAAATGATAAGTTACAAGATAATAAAAATGATTCAGTTTTTATCTATGGCCCAAATGAATGTAGTATTTATAAAATTGCAAATAATTATAGATATAATATTTTATTGCAACACGATAAAATTACATATTCGCAGTGGTTAGTTAAAGAAACTTTAAAGTGCTTTAAAGTCCCAAAAAATATATATATTGAGATTGATGTAGATCCCCTCCAATTAATATAAAAGCGGTAATTAATTGTTAAGTATTTTGTTAAGTAAAATAAATTTGTTATTAACAAATAGTTTCTTTTTTTTTATATTTTTTTTGACATATGCTTTATATAATATTAGAATTAAAAAAATAAAACTATTTTTAAAAAAGTGGAGGTTTTTATGAAAAAGTTACTATTATTATTATTAGGATGTTCAATTTTGATGCCTATTTTTGGACAAGGTGCAAATGAAGTTCAAGATGAAGCAACAGAAGTTGTAATTTATGCAAGTGTAGATGAAGAAAATTCTGCAAAATTATTTAAAGCATTTGAAGAAGAAACTGGAATAAGTGTTAAATCTGTTCACTTATCAAGTGGTCCTGCATTAGCAAGAATTGAGGCAGAAAAAGATAGACCTCAAGCTGATGTTTGGTTTGGAGCTCCTAGCGAAAATCATATTTCTGCAAAAACACAAGGATTAACAGTTCCTTATATTAGTCCTGAATTAGATGGTTTAGGTGATAATTTTAAAGATCCTGAAGGATATTGGAGATGTATTTATATGAATCCTTTATGTTTCGGTATTAATACTAAGGCTTTAGAAAAAGCCGGTGCAAGTCTACCAACATCTTGGGAAGATTTGACAAAACCTGAATATAATGATTT
>CAZPTG010000304.1:0-2710 GCA_964589355.1 uncultured Spirochaetaceae bacterium | reverse complement strand
ATGCTGCTAATAGAATTAATCCATCTAGTTTGTCATAATTTTTTTTAGTATAACTTGATGCCATAGCTCCCCCTAAAGAGTGACCCATAATGTACCATTTATCGATATTAGGATATTTTTTTATTATATTATCTGCAGCATTTGAATTGAATACAGCTAAATTAAAAGGCATCTTAACTAAAAAACTTGTTATTCCATATTGGGATAATTTATTTAAGAGAGGGAGGTATGATATATCTTCTACTTTTCCTCCAGGATAGAATATTAGTCCTATATTTATATCATCATTATTATTTTGAGATATTATTGTAATATTTTTTTCTTTTGTAATACTGCTATTATTTATTAATCCTTTTGCTTTATTATCTGCTCTATAATAATCTAGAGAATAAATATAAAATATTACAAATATGATAAAAATAATTGATAATAATATAAGTAATAGTTTATTTAAAAAGTTATGTTTTTTTCTCATAAAAGTGTTTCCTTTAGATATAAAAATAGAGAGAGTTTAATAAATATTCAATATTATATTTTAAAGATAGTTTGTATAAAAAATTTATTAGTGAATTTATTGTTTTTTTATCTGAATCATAACTATTTAAAAGAGAGAAGAATTTCTTTTTTTCTTTTTCTGAGGCATTATTTTTGAAATAGCCCCATAAATGGTTTAATGAGTTTATCTGTGCTTTTTTAGTTAATTTTATATCTAGTGTATTTTCAATTATTTCATAAAATTTAATAACTTCAAATGAAGATTTATCTTTTAATAATTCTCTAATAGAATTATAATTTTGTTGAGAATTACTTAGTACAAAATATTTATATTTTGCCCATTCTTCTTCTAAGAATTTAATTTTTTTGTTTTCTGTTGTTAAAAGAATACATTTAATAGCAGAGAGGTTTTTATCTTTTACCTCTAGCATTATATCTATATTTTTATCAATTAAATTGTTATAAAAAGATAAAAATTCTTTTGCATAAATAGTTTTTGAATGAGCTCCATTTTTAAAATTGTTAGCACTTTGAGAATAGTGAATTTTTTGCTTTCCATCGCCTTCTTTCCAAGTATCTCCACATTTTAGTATTAATTGTTGTTCTGTTAAGCTGTTGTTTTCATCATGGTTGAGTTTGTTGTGTAGATTGTCAAAAACAACAGGAATATTAATTATTGATGAAATATATAGCACATCATCTATTGTATATGATTTATCATCATTTTCTATTATTAATCTATTTCTAATTTCTGGATTAAGAGTTTTAAAATTATCAATAAATCTATTTATTGAGGCTTTTTTGTCAGAATAAACTCCTCCTATATGCAGAACAAGTTTACTTGAATTGTCACATTTTAAGCATTTTAATAACCTATTGTGATATTCTAAATCTAAGATTGATTTTTCAACAACATCTCTTTTAGGGGAATTTATAAGGGTGTATTGACCTGGGTGCATAGTAATTCTCATATTGTTATCTTTGATGAGGTATGCTAATTGATTAAATTTTTTATCAAAAATATCCCACCAAGGAGCTGTGTTAATAGGGTGAGATGCTAGTGGAATAATATCAGAGCTAAGTCTAAATAATTTTATATTGTTTTTAATATTATAATTAATAATAACTTCTAGAGCATCAAGATTTTTAGATATTATTTCAATAAGTTTTTCTTCACTATAATTTTTAAGATATAATGTAGAAAGTTTTGTATCAGTATTACCTAAATGTATACATGCATATCCAATAGACATAAAAAACTCCAATTAGAAAAATATCCCCGTATTAAGTTAAAATCTAATAATAGGGGATATATTATTTTAATATTCTTTTTTTGTAAAAGCAAATATATCTGCAGCAATTACTACTATTATACATATCATTGTTGTAATAATAACTGGAGTATACATTGAATTAAATTCTCTAGTATGTTTGATTATAATACCAAAATATGCCCAAATTATAACAAGTCCATAAAAATAGTCTTTATTTCTTAATAAGGTTATACATCCTATTAAAGCACCTACTATTATTACTAACACAGCCCATAATGGTTCTGATAATCCAAAGCTTTTAAAATTTAAAGAAACTAAGAAAATTGTGACATTCGCTACAGTTGCTACGGTAATCCACCCAAAATAAATACTAAAAGGTACTTTAACAAAAAGTTTTTCTTTTGTACTTAATCTCTCTTCTTTTATTGTTAATACTATTTTAATTAGTGACGCTAATAATAAAATCATTAATATTAGTGATAACCAAATAATCTGATAATGCCATGCAAAAATCCAACTTGAATTTATAAGTGAAGAAATTGTAAATGTTATACCGACTTTATTTAATAATTCATTACTTATTTCATCATTTTTGTTAATTATTCCTAATTGATAAAAGGTAAATAATCCTAGTAAAAGGTAAATAATCCCCCAAATTGAAAAGGTTATACCTGCTGGAGCAAATAAGTTTGGATAGGAATCTGAGATGACACCTGTATCTACTCCATTAATTGGTAATGTGTTTGCTAATGTGTTAACTACAATCATTAGTATATAAGTTAATAATACGAAAATTTGAGTTGATCTTTTCATAAATTTTTCCTCCTAATATTTTGATTATATCATAAAAAATCTTGATTTGTAGGAAAAATATAAACGCTTGTATAAATTTTATATCTCATATAAATCAAGATCACATTATTTTTTTATAAAAAACTTGT
>CAZPTG010000303.1:0-2711 GCA_964589355.1 uncultured Spirochaetaceae bacterium | reverse complement strand
CAAATATAATAAATAAAACACCTGAAAACGGACAGTTGACGTTTTTCTCTGGAATATTTTATGAAATTAATAATTCTAATTTAAATGAATATACTTTTAAAATTGAGAGTTTAGAATATAATACGCTTCCAGCGAATAGATATTTTACAGATATAACAATTAATGTTATCGAAAATTAAAGAGGGACATAAATGCTTAAAAAGATAATATATATTTTGATACTTTTAACATTTTCAAATATTTGCTTATTTGCAGAACAACAAGTTGTCTCTCAAGCTCCTGATTATAATGAAACAAATGAGATGATTATAGATCCAGGAGCTGCTGTTGTAGTAGCAAACGCCTCAGAAGAAGCTTTAACAGCTCAATTGTATTATAATAATTTTCCTCTTGAAAATGAAACAATTATTTCTCAAGATAATAATAATCAAGACTTATTACTTAGTGAAAGTTGGGAATTAACGCCTTTTTCAATTAAAATTAATGGTAGTGAATTATATGATTATGGTTTAAACATTGAATTAGAAGTTGGCTTTTTTCAACTATTAGATTCAAATGGTAATATTGCTCAAGGTAATCAAGGTTATATTATAGATGAACAATCTATGAAAATAGAAAATCTTACAGAAATAAATGGAGTTAGTTTTGAAAACACTCCATCAGGTTCTAACAGCTATTTTTATAACATTCCACTAAGTAATTCTTTATACTATAATCAAAAAGACATGGCAATTTTCAAGCTTACATGGCAAGAAAAAGATATCCTTCAACCAGGTAATTACATAAGTAATATCCAAATTACTTTTTCAATAGATTAATACACGATTATGTGCTTATTTTGTGTATAACCAAATGATCCCAACTAATTTTAGTTGGGATCGCTTTTGTTTATTTAAACTATAATATATTAATAATTTTTACTTTCAAGTTCAAAATATGCTTGAGGATGAGCACATACTGGACAAATTGAAGGGGCTTTTTTTCCAACATGAATATGACCACAATTAGAACATTTCCATACAGCATCACCATCACGAGAGAAAACAATACCTTCATCCAAATTTTCTAATAATTTTAAATATCTAGCTTCATGTTCTTTCTCAATTTCAGAAACCATACTAAATAATTTAGAAATTTTGTCAAAACCTTCTTCTTTTGCTTCTTTAGCCATTCTTTGATACATATCAGTCCATTCATAGTTTTCACCAGCAGCTGCATCTTTTAAATTTGTCATTGTATCTTGTATTTCGCCATTTTCTTGCAAAAGTTTAAACCATATTTCTGCATGTTCTTTTTCATTTCCTGCTGTTTCTGCAAAAATATTAGCAATTTGAACATATCCTTCTTTTTTTGCTTTTGAAGAATAATAAGTATACTTATTTCGAGCTTGAGATTCTCCTGCAAATGCATCCATTAAGTTTTTTTCAGTCTTAGAACCTTTAAATTCCATTAATTTATCTCCTTTGCTAAAATATTAATTAGCCTTTTCTAAACATTCAGGACATATTCCTGTAATAATTATATTTTTATCAATCATTGAAAACCCTGTTTCTTTTTCAACATTGATAACACTCTTATCATCAATTGGTAAAGTTACATCAATAACTTTTTTGCATATACGACACTCTATATGTTGATGTTCTTTTACTGTAGAATCATAATGATCAGGTCCATCAATAGCAAATATTCTTTTTAATTTTCCTTCATCAACAAGTAAATTCAAATTCCTATATACAGTAGCTTTACCAACACTTGGGTGATTTATATGTATATAATCATATACTTCTTGAGCTGTTGGATGATTAAACAATTCAACAACCGCATTAATAACTAAACCCCTTTGTATAGTTTGTCTTCTTTCTACCATATTTTATCCTTATTGAAATTCATTATCTATAAGAATTATGCTTCATTAGTAATAAATTGTCAATATAGTTATTATATAAATAAAGTTAGAAAAAAAACTATACTATATAAATATATTAACGTCCACAATGGTATTTGACAACTGTTTTTTCAATCTAACTTAGTAAATTATATATATAATAAAAAGCATTACTAATTTAAAATTTAATTGCATCATTCAAAATAACTTTTAATCAAATTAGAAATTATAGCTCTTGAATACTTTTAAATCACTAAAAATTATATTACTTTTAAATTTTATTTTGTTATTAGACTTAAGTTCAATAAATGCAATATCAAGATCTCAAAAAATCAACTTTATATTTTAATAGAAAAGATATTTTAAAGACTTTTAAAAGTTCAATATCAAGAACTTAATACAAATGATATTAATAATCAGAAGCTCCTTATAAGATATTTAAAATGAGATTTTTATAAGAGAATTAATTTATATAATAATAAATAAAGGAGCTATAAAGGTATTATTATAATATCCTTTTAGCTCCTAACACTAGTTTAATTTTAATTAACTATCATCTTCTAAATTTAGCCTCATTTTTTCAACAACTTTAAAGAAAATTTCCATATCTTCATCAGATATACCATCAGTCATTTGCTCTTCCATTGATTGTAGAAAAACTTCAAAATCTTGACCAATTGTTTTTGCTTTTTTTGTAAGAACAACTTTCTTTAATCTCAAATCGGTTTCAACTGATTTCTTAGTAACTAAACCATTTCTTTCCATTAATTTAAGAATTTCAGTTGTTGTTGGTCTTCTCAAAGAAAATCTTTTATCAATATCTCTT
>CAZPTG010000302.1:0-2746 GCA_964589355.1 uncultured Spirochaetaceae bacterium | reverse complement strand
TAAGAGCTAATAAACTTTCATATTGCTTTTTATCTTCAACGCCTTCTGCTACCACTGAATATTCTCCCGTTAAACTACCATTAATATCCACTTAAACTACCACCTCTATTTTTTACAATATCCACTTAAACTACCACTTAGAAAGGCACTGAAAATTACTCCAATGCCTTTGTTTATTTTACTTATTAATTTAGAGAATTATATCTTGCAAGAACTTTTTTGCCATGAGCTTCTCTCATATTTGTATCATCTAATCTTATCGGTATTGAACAATCAGAGATTCTACTGATTATGGAATCGGAAATAGGATTAACTTTCATCATAGTCATCCAATCACCAACTTCATATTGAGTGCAAACTATCGTAGTTTTATTTACTCTTCTTTCTAATATTTCGAAGATAATATTAATTTCTTCATCATTAATCTTTCTTAAGAGCCACTCATCAATTATTAAGAGATCGTAATTACCAAATTTTGTTATGTTAGTACTTTGACGATTGGTTAATTTTGCATTTTTTACTATTTCTAATAGAGTTTGCATTCTAATATACCTTGTACGTATTAAACTTCTACAAGCTTTATTACCTAATGCACAAGCCATCCAGGTTTTACCACATCCTGTAGGACCTGAGATTAAAAGATTGATATGATTAGCTATATAGTTATTTGTAGCTAATCTTTGAATTTCTCTTTTATCTATTTCTCTTCCTTCATATTGAATATTTTCCATTGTTGCACTCTTAATAGAGAATTTAGCACCATTAATGTATTTCTTTATCCTGTTTGCATTTTTTTTAGAAATTGCATCCTCTAGTAACAATTCTAACTGTGTTTCAAATGAAATTTCATTAAATTCATTTGTATTATTATTTGCTTCTAAAAAATCGATTGCTTCTGGTATTTTTAGTTCTCTTAATTTAGTTTTTAAATCTTTATTTATTGTCATTTTATTTTACTCCTTCTTTTCTACTTTTAAAATAATCAGCACCTCTCATAATGCCTTTAGGTTTAATTTTTGATTTTTCTTCTTGGACTAAGTTCTGTAAAACTTGACTGTGTAATACAGCTTTAATATGCTTGTATCTAGGCGTGGAAACCTTGGTAAGTGTATAAGCACAAGCTAATTCAAATTCAGTATTATCTTTGTGTTTTTCACATAACCTAAGTATTGATAGAGAAGGATTATATCCTTTCTCTTCAATGCTTACCGATTCAAATATCAATTCAATTACTCTTCTTGTATTTAAGCCAACTGTATTAGCCCAATTAATGAGATAATCTTTATCATATTTAATATCCTTAAAATATTCGGGTAAATCTTGTTTTCTAGTCATATATTTACCAATCTCATATTGTTCAAACAATCTATGAGTTACTAAATGTTTATTATCTAAGTAAATACGTAATAAATTTTCACTTACTTTGATATCAACATTTTTACCAATATTAATATGAGGAACTGAATAATAATTTTTTTGATATTGAATATGTGAATTAGCATAAACTTTTCTACCATAAGTCCATTTACCATATTCATAAGGCAATTTGGGTAGTGACCTTAAATATTCTTGTTCAGATTTAAAGAATATTTCAGCTCTACTATATTTTCCATCAAATTTCTTTTGGAATTTCTTATTATTAAATTCAAAAAGTTTTTTTCGAATAGCTTTATTTAAAGCATTTAAAGTATTGAATTCATCATTCCTTAATTCAGCTATTATTGCTGTTGCAATATTTCCAACACTCATTTCAACAGAAGGTTTATCTTTTGGTGTTCTTACTCTAGCTGGTAATACAGCAACTGTATAATGTTCACTGAACTCTTCATAAGAAGAATTAAAGACAATATCACCTTCTCTAGGGTGAGAATCTACTCCCGTTTTAAGATTGTCACATATGATAGTTCTGGTTACCCCATTGATAAATTTAAACATATTTACATGACACTGCAGCCAAGTTGACTGTTTCATATTATTTGTAGCTTCTACATATGTATATTGACTGTATGGTAATGTAGCAACAAAAAGATAAGCCTTGTATTTCTTCCTTGTTACTTCATCAGTTATTCTCATAGTTGGTCCACTCCAATCAACTTCAATTTCTTGTGCTGGTTTGTGGATTAGATGATTTGTAACTTTCTTAGTTCCTACATATGCATGATAGCTTTTACAGAATTTATTGTATCCTATGCTAATTACATCTTTAATTTCGCAAAGATCACAATATTCTTGCCAAAGAAGTTTTAAAGTAACACCTGTTTTTGCCAATTCTTTTTGATAAAATTCAAAATCTGGTTCTTCGTAAACAATCTTATTATTTTTATCAGGAAAGAAAAGATTAAAAAGATAATCAGCATCTTTATCTTTTATTTCATCATAAGAAACATTAAGTTTCTTAGCTTTGTTAAGAATTTTCATACTGCTTGTTTTAGAAATATGATAAATCTTAGCCATTTCATTTTGAGAGATATTATTCTTTTTTAATTCAAGAATTTTTTTAATCTCTAGCTTTTTTGCCATAAAAGCATCCTCCTAAAATTGTATTTTAGGATAGTATATTATGGTTAATTCTTAAGTGGTAGTTTATTTAAATACTGGTGGTAGTTTAAGCAAATATTGCAGTAATTATTTTAGAAAGTTAAGTGGTAGTTTAAGTGGATACTACTGGTAGTTTATTTAGAGAATATTCACTTCGATAATTGGTTGAATGGAAAGGGCCGGGATAAAATATTCTAATACTTCTTCT
>CAZPTG010000301.1:0-2763 GCA_964589355.1 uncultured Spirochaetaceae bacterium | reverse complement strand
TTACAATGGTAGATACTTCAAATGCAGCTTTCTATTCATTGTTATTAGTTAAATTTTCTTCATCTTTATACTTTATGCAGTGGTATTTAATCAATAAAAAAAAGAAAATAAGCTTGAAAGGCTCGATTCAAAATAGAGATATTAGTATTTTAAATTTAAATAAATATAAAATATTAGTTGTTTTTTTAGTTTTTCTTTTTTTTACTTTAGTAAGTATAATACCATCAATTACAATGTTAATATCTTCTTTTTTAAAAAGGTGGGGCTTAAGTTTATTGATAGATCACTTAACTTTGGATAATTACAAAGAAATTTTTCATTATAATTCAAAAGCTATTTTAGCTTTTAAAAATAGTTTTTTATATGGTGGTGTTGCAGCTTTTTTTGCTACAATTATTGCATTATCTTGTTCAATATTATCTCATTATTTATCTAAAGGTTATAGAATATTTGAGGCTATAGCCTCATGGCCAATGGCTATTGCTAATACAATATTAGCTGTCGCTGCAATATTTAGTTTTAATACTTATCCTTTTAAATTTTATGGAACAGCTTGGGGATTAATATTTACCTATATGGTTTTATTTACACCTATTATTATGAATCAAATAATTAGCTTATTAAAATCACAAGATATCAGTTTGTTTAATGCAGCAAGGTTATCAGGATATAATAAGATAAAATCTTTTTATAAAGTGGTTTTCCCTTTTTTATTGCCAGGAATAAAATCAGGTATACTAGTATCTCTTATGATTTCTTTAAGAGAAATACCCATTTCTCTAATGCTTTATTCAACAAATCAAGAAACTGTAGGTGTTTTACTTTTTGGTATGCAATCACAATCTTATGGACTTGAGATGACTTCAGCATTGTCTGTTGTAATAGTATTAATAATATTATTGGCTAATTATTTAAATAGTAAAATAAAAAGAGGTTTATGAAAAATATGAGTGAATTAATAATAAAGAATTTATGTAAACATTATAATGAAAATTGCGTTATTTGTGATTTTTCACTAAAAGTTGAAGAAAAAAAGTTTTTAACAATTCTAGGTCCTAGTGGAAGTGGTAAATCAACCCTTCTTTCAATTATAGCTGGAATAGAGCTCCCTTCTAAAGGTATTATTAAATTAAATAATAGAGAAATTTATAATTCTTTAGAGAAAATTAATATCCCGCCTGAAAAAAGAAATATAGGATTTGTTTTTCAAAATTATGCACTTTGGCCTCATTTGAATGTTGAAAATCATTTATTGTTTCCTTTAAAAATAAAAAAAATTGGTAAAAAGAAAATGAAAGAAAAATGTGATTTGATATTAAATTTATTAAATTTAGAAGATAAAATCAAAAGTTATCCTTATCAATTAAGTGGAGGAGAGATGCAAAGAGTTTCATTAGGAAGAGCATTAATTATGGAGCCAGATCTTCTTTTATTAGATGAGCCTTTGTCAAATTTAGATGCATTATTAAGAGAAAAGATGCAAAATGAAATTAAAACAATTCAAAGAGATTTAGGTATAACAACAATCTTAGTAACTCATGATCAAGAAGAAGCTAGAAAGATGTCTGATGAAGTTGTTTTACTAAATAATGGTAAAATTGAGCAAGAAGGATTGTTTGATGATTTTATAAGCATTCCAAAAACAGATTTTGTTAAAAAGTTTATTAAAAGATAATATATTTATTATTACAAAACCTTTCATTTGCAATTATTGACCGCTTATTTATTTGTATTGGACTTAATATTATTTGTGATATATTATCATTTTATGAAGAAAATAAATGTCCATTATGATAATACTTTCCCCTCTGATTTAATAGAAGTTATTGCTAAAGAAGATTGTGATACAATAAAAAAAATAAAATCATTAATTGAAGAGAAAAATTGCAAACATATTATTGGGGAAAGGAATAATCAATTTTATAATATTTCAATTTCAGATATTTTTCATTTTTTTTGTAAAGATTCATGTGTTTTTTTTACAACGGATAAATATGTATTTGAAGTAAAAGATAGACTATATGAAATAGAAGATAAATTAAATTCTTTGAATTTTATTAAAATTAATAAAAGTGAAATAATTAATATTGATAAAGTTATGAAGTTTGATTTAACTTTTTCTGCTAAAATATATGTCCATTTAAATAATGGGTATATTTGTAGTGTGAGTAGAAGAAATTTAAAGAAAATAAAAACATTAATTGGAGTAAAAAGATGAAAAACAATAACATTTTAAAAAAAAGTTTGAACGGTTTTACATTAGGGGTAACTATAGGAGTCTTTATAAGTATTTTTATTAACTTCTTTTTTAAAACAAATTATTTTTCTATTGCAACTCCTTATTTGATTAATAAATTTTCATCTAATATTGCTACACTGCTTTGTATCTTAGCATATGGTTTTATTGGTGTAGTTAGTTCATTATCTAATATTGTTTTTTTTAAAGAAGATATATCTTTAATTAAAGCTACTATTATCCATTTTTTATTAGTTCAAATCTCATTGATAATCTTTGGCTATTTATTTGCTTGGTTGTCATACTATTTTATCTTGGTTTTACCTATTAGCTTTGTAATTTATATGATATTTTGGCTAATTAATTTCTTATATTATAAAAAACAAATTTCAAGTTTAAATTCAAAAGTTTTATAATAGCAATATTTTTATTCATATCAAGAATTTATACTTGTCAATTATTAGTATTCATTATACCCTGTCTTTGACAGCTGAACAGACTTAAAAAGGGATATAATTCCTTGTATA
>CAZPTG010000300.1:0-2773 GCA_964589355.1 uncultured Spirochaetaceae bacterium | reverse complement strand
GCAACTTTATTTAAATTGAATTTAAATGAAACTCCATCAACAATGAGTTTTGCTTTTAGAAAATTTTTACAAGCTGGAGTATATTATTTATTAGAAAGGCCCTTTATAATTTTTGATGAAATAGATGGTGCTATGAGTTATGAAGATGCATATTATATTATTGATAAATTAAGTGAAAATGGAGCAGCAATTATTATTATTACTCATGATGATGATTTTGCAAAGAGTATTTGTGATAGAACTTATAAAACTGTAAATGGCAAAGTTGAGGAATTAAAAAATGAGTAGTGCAACAATTTACACACAAGGAAAAGGAATATTATATAAACTAGATCCAAGGGCGAAGGTAATAGCAACCCTTGTTGCATGTTTTTTTGTTTTCTTACCTATGTATTTTAATGCTTTAATTATATTTTCTCTTATTCTTATTTTTTTGTCTTATTATTCAGTAGGTGTAAAAAATACAAATGGTATTATAAAAGCAATAGTACCTATGATTATTTTAGTATTAATTTTTTCTCCATTGTATGAAAGAAGTGGAACTCCTTTACTTTTTTTTAAAAATAGATTGATTGTTACAAGAGAAGGCCTATTACATAGTTTAACACTAACATTTAGGTTTTTTTCTATAACTTTTGCTTGTTCTCTATTGTTTTTAACAACAAAAATGAATGATTTTATACTAGCTTTACAATCTTTTTTTATACCTTATAAAATTTGCTTAACGATTTCTCTTGTTTTTAGAACAATACCAACTATATTTGATGCTTTCAATCAAATTTCAGATTCCCATAGTTTAAGAAGATCTAATGAAAGTAAAAAGAAGAAGTTAAAAAATTTATTTCCAACGTTAACAAGTGCACTTGTTGTTTCATTAAAAACTATTCCAGCATTGGCTATGGCTCTTGAAGCTAGAGGTTATGGGCTAAATAACAAAAGAACTAATTATCATCAATTATCTAAGAATAAGTATTTTATTATTCAAACTATTGTTATTTTGTTTATTTATATGATAATCTTAGTTATGTTTAAAAGGTTTTAAGGAATTTATATTATGGAGAAAAGAAAATCTAATTCTGCATTAAGAACTTCATTGATTGCAGTATTGACTGCTGTAGTAGTTGTTTTTACTATTATTGTAAAAATACCAACACCCACTAAGGGATATTTAAATTTATGTGATTTAGCTATATGTTTTATTGCTTTTACTTTTAGTCCAATGACTGCATTGATAGCTGGTGGATTGGGAACAGCTATTGCTGATATTATTTCAGGGTATCCTCAATGGGCCCCGATATCTTTTATTGTTCATGGATTAGAAGGTTTCATAGTTGCTTTAATTGTAAAAAGAAGTGCACAAGAAATTAGTGATGGTGTAAAAGTTCCATTTATAAAAGTTGTTTTAGCTATGATTTCTTGTGTTGTTATTGTAGCTGGAGGTTATTTTGTTCTTGCTGCAATATTTATGAGTATTGGCTTCGGTGCAGCTGCAGCAGGAATCCCAGGTAACGTTGCACAAGCAGGCATTGGAGTTGTTTTAGGATATGCATTATCTAGAGCTGTAGTAAAAGCTTATCCACCGGTGCAAAATTTATTAAATTATTAGGTAATATTAAAAAACGCTAGAATATTCTAGCGTTTTTTTACATAGTTTATGAATTTTGTAATTGAAAAAATATTAAAAAAATATAACAATAACATAATTTTATTTTGGGGAGTTATGATGGAGCAAAAAAAATCTGATTTGATAGTAGTATTAGATTTCGGTGCACAATATAGTCAATTAATTGCAAGACGTGTTAGAGAAGTTGGAGTATATTCTCAAATATTGCCTTTTAATTGTAAAATTGATGATATTTTAGAATTAAATCCTAAAGGGATAATATTTTCAGGAGGTCCAGCCTCAGTTTCAACAGAAGGTTCTCCTAGGGTTGATAGTAGAATTTTTGGCCTAAATATTCCAATTTTAGGTATTTGCTATGGTTTACAAGTTTTGATGAAGCAAAATGGTGGAAAAGTAACTTGCCCAGAAAAAAAAGAATATGGTTTTGCTAATATCGATATAGTTAAAGATTCAAAGTTATTTAATTCTATGAATAATAAATCTCAAGTTTGGATGAGTCATGGAGATTCTGTTTCTCAATTAGCTAAAGGTTTTGAGATAATTGCATCTACAGAAAATTGTCCAATTACAGCAGTTGAAAACAAAAAAAAGAAATTTTATGGAGTTCAATTTCATCCTGAAGTAGTTCATTCTTTTGAAGGAACTCAGTTGATTGAAAATTTTGTTGTTGATGTTTGTGAATGTGATAAAACTTGGAGTATGGCTTCATTCGTAAATCAAGCTGTTGAAGAAATTAGAGAGAAAGTTGGAGATAAGCAAGTTTTATGTGGTTTATCTGGTGGCGTAGATTCTTCGGTTGCTGCGGTTTTGATTCATAAAGCAATTGGAGATCAATTAGTCTGTGTTTTTGTAAATAATGGTCTTTTAAGAAAGGGTGAGGCTGATAATGTGCAAAAAATATTTAGAGATAATTATTCTATAAGGCTTCAATATTCTGATGTTGAAGATGTTTTTTTAGAAGCATTAAAAGGTGTTAGTGAGCCTGAAACGAAAAGAAAAATTATTGGTAAGTTATTTGTAGATACTTTTTATAATGAAGCAAGACAAGCTGGGGATATATCATTCTTAGCTCAAGGGACATTGTATCCTGATGTTGTTGAATCTAAAAGTGTTTTTGGTGGTCCTTCTGCAACAATTAAATCTCATCAT
>CAZPTG010000299.1:0-2777 GCA_964589355.1 uncultured Spirochaetaceae bacterium | reverse complement strand
AGTTTTACCCACAATAAATGAAGATAATACTAAAAAAATTTTAGTAGTATCCTCAAAACAACTTAAAGGAAGAGGACGCTTAAATAGAGTATTTGAATCTCCTGATGGCGGCATTTATTTTAGTTTGTTAATAGAATCTCATAATAATAATGATGATAATTTGTTAATTACAAGTATAGCAGCAGTAGCAATTTCTAGAGCTATTAAAAAAGTTTGTAATATTAATACTCAAATAAAATGGGTAAATGATATTTATATTGATGATAAAAAGGTTTGTGGTATCTTAACAGAAGGTATTATTGATATGGAAGGAGGAAGAATTAGTTCTATGGTTGTAGGCATTGGAATAAATTTTTCAACACCTATTGATCAATTTCCTAAAGATCTAAGAGATATTGTAACAAGTATTTATAAAAATGATAATTCTATTCCTAAAAATATAAATAGGAATATCTTAGTTAAAGAAATTGTAAATGAAATCAATAATATTTGGGATAAATTACCAAATAAAGATTTTTTAAATGAGTATCGTGAGAAATCAAATGTTATTAATAAATATGTAAATTTATATAATAAAGATAACAATGTTGAAAAAGCATATGTAAAAACAATTAATGATAAAGCTCATTTAGTTGTAGAACTGGATAATGGTGAAGAAAGAGAAATTGGAAGTGGAGAAGTTTCAATAAGAGTAACAAAATAGCTATTTTTATCTTGAATAGATATTATGATATTTGTATCATAAAGCGATCAAAAAAAATAAAATAAGGACAAAAATAATGTTACAAAGAGTAAGAGAAGAGTGGAAAGCTGTAATTGAAGAACAATTAATAGCATATTATAAAGATATTAATAATGAAGATATCAAAATGGCTCCATTAGCTATACAAGTTCCACCCAAACCTGAATTAGGTGATGTAGCTTTTCCTTTATTTGCATATGCTAAGCAATTTAGAATGGCGCCTAATAAAATAGCTCAAATTATTAAAGAAAGAATTGAAAAATTAGAAAAAAAACCTTCTGGTGAAATGTTATTAGCAGGACCTTATTTAAATGTCCGTTTAGATTTTACTTCAATCATTGTTAATTTAAAGGATGAAGTTTTTAATAAAGAGGATAATTACGGAAACAGTAATTTTTATAATAATAAAAAAGTTATGATAGAATTTAGTTGTCCTAATACTAATAAGCCTCTTCATTTAGGGCACATGAGAAATGATAGTCTAGGAGAAAGTGTTTCAGCAATCTTAAAGGCAAATGGAGCAGATGTAAGAAAGGTTAATTTAATTAATAATCGCGGTGTTCATATTTGTAAAAGCATGATTGCTTATAAGAAATTTGGTAATGGTGAGACTCCTGAAAGTTCAAATATTAAAGGGGATCATTTAGTAGGTAAATATTATGTAAAATTTGCTCAATGGGAAAAAGAAGAACCTACAGCTGTAGAACAAGCAAAAGATATGCTTGTAAAATGGGAAGAAGGCGATAAAGAGACACTTGAACTTTGGCAAAAAATGAATGGTTGGACTTTAGATGGCTTATCTCAATCTTATCAAAAAACTGGTGTTAGTTTTGATAAATATTATTATGAAAGTGATACTTATAAATTAGGAAAAGACAAAGTATTAAAAGGTCTAGAAGATGGAGTTTTTTACAAAGAAGAAGACGGATCTGTTTGGATTGATTTGAATGAAATTAATCTAGATAAAAAAGTATTACTTAGACAAGATGGAACATCTTTATATATGACCCAAGATATTGGTACTGCTATTTCTAGACATGAAGATTGGCCTTTTGAATCTTTAGTTTATGTTGTAGCAAGTGAGCAACAATATCATTTTAAAGTCTTATTCTATATTTTAGATAAATTAGGTTATAGTTGGGCAAAGGATTTACATCATCTATCTTATGGCATGGTTAACTTACCAAACGGGAAGATGAAGAGTAGAGAGGGTACAGTTGTTGATGCTGATGATTTATTTGACAATCTTGCTGATTTAGCTAAAAAAGAAATACAAGAGAAGGAAAGAGAAAATCTAGTTGATGGTCTTGATAAAACAGCTAATGCAATTGCTCTTGGTGCTTTAAATTATTATTTATTACAAGTCGATCCAACTAAAGATATGACTTTTGATCCTCTTAAGAGTATTTCGTTTAATGGGAATACAGGCCCTTATTTACAATATATGGGAGCTAGAATTTCATCAATGCTTAGAAAGTTTGAAGAAGTAAAAGATGATTATGCAAAAGTTGAATTTGATGCTTCTTTATTAAATCTTGAAGAAGAGAGAGAACTTGTAAAAATGATAGCTAATTTCCCTCAGGTGGTTGAAAAAGCAGGTGCTAATTTTAATCCATCTTTAGTATGTGCTCATTTGTATGATATTTCAAAAATGTTTAGTAAGTGGTATCATGATAACAAAATTTTAGTTTCAGATGATAAGAAAATGGTTGTTGCTAGAATTAATCTTGCAAAGATGGTACTTCAAGTAATAAAAAATTCATTTAAGCTTGTTGGAATCACTTATCTAGAATCAATGTAATATTGAATTCTAGTTTCATATATATTTTTAAGAAATGGTTTTTATATTTTTTGTATAAGGGCCATTTCTTTTATTTATTTAGATAAGAAATTTTCAATAATTTTAAATTTGATAACATTAATATATTAAGTGCTATTATAAAGAGTGAGTGCTTAAATATTGAAAAGAATTAATTATTAGCTTTATATTCTTTTCTGAATCTTGTTATAAAGCGTTTCTCCTCCCAAATTAGTT
>CAZPTG010000298.1:0-2783 GCA_964589355.1 uncultured Spirochaetaceae bacterium | reverse complement strand
AATTTTTCTTGGTTTTATTGGAGTATTTTTAAAAACTTTAAAACAAGATCATGAGATTAATTTGTTTGGAATTTATAATGTAATTATTTCATTATTTTTATTAATCATTTCAATATTTATTACTTTTTTTGTATTCAAATCAAATATACAAGCAACATGGAATAATGAGAATATATTATTTCTAAACCCAATTATATTTTTTATTATGCTAATTTTATCAATTAAAACAATATATAAAAAAGAAACTTCATACAAGAATTTAATTATTTTTGATAAATTCACTTTAATATATAGCTTTTATATTATAATTTTTCTAGTATTAAAAAATATTATTCCAAGTGTTTTATCACAACAAAATTATAATATAATATTACCAATCTTATTATTTTATTCAATTCAAAGTTTAATCAATCATTCTTCGAATTAAAAGGGACTTTATGCTAAACGAATTCATTATTTCACACCTACTATTATTATCAATTGCTGCAATCTTTTTAGGTTTAGATAAAGGAGGCTTTAGAAATCTTTCAGTTATTTGTATGTATTTATTACTTAGTATTATTCCATCAAAAGAAGTTATTGGTATTTTAGCTCCTATATATTTGCTAGGCGACATTGCTCCTATATATTTTTATCGAAAAGATATTAATTTTAAAGCAGTAAAATATTTTACACCTTTAGCAATAATAGGGATTATAATCACAAGCTTCTTTGCCTCATTTATTGATGATAAATTTTTTACATTATTTATTTCATTTTTTCTTTTCTTAATGGTAATAATGATTTCATATCAAGAAATAAAAAAATATTTGAATAAAACTAATAATGGAGAAAATACTACTCAACCATTGAATAAACCTTTTACATTATTTTTATCATTCCTCTCTGGTATAACTACTATATCAAATACAGCTGGAGCTATTACTTGCATATATTTCTTTAAACAAACAAAAGAGAAAAAAGAATTTGTAGGATCAAGTGCTTTATTCTTTTTATCGATGAACATAACAAAAATAATAATTTTTGTTCTATTTTGGAAAAATATTAATATTGAAACTCTTAAAATAACATTTATTATGCTTCCTGGATTATTCCTTGGAATATTAGCATCTTTTTACTTATTAAAAATAATACCACAAAAAATATATAATATTATTGTGATATTAAGTCTTTATTATATTGTTATAATGCTATTTATAAAAAATTTATTCTAAATTATTTTAATAAAGGAACAGTTATACAACCATCACTCATTAAACTAATACTTGCATCATTCCCTTTTATTTCTAAAGCTTTATCTATTGCCTCTTGCACAGAATCAAAAGGCTTTATAAATATATCACTCCATAAAGAATCTTCTAATTCACTAACAACCCATATTTGTGCCCATGTCATTATTTGTGCCATTTTACCAGCTTTATGATAACCTAATTTATAATTTTCTTTAATATTATCTAATACTGCTTTTGCAGAAGTAGAAGATTTTAGCAAATTATAAAAAGCTTTTTCTCCAACACCTTCTTTGCAAGCTGAAACTAAAATTAATATTCCATTTTCTTTTAGAGCTAATTTTGCATTATCTATTGCTTTTTGAGATTGATATAAATCAATATCCATTGGAGAAGATGCTATAGATATTACAATATCATATTTTTGATTTATCTCATATGTAAATACTTCATTTGCACTTTCTATAGCAGCATCAAAACTATCAATTATGTTGCCGGATGTAATTTCATATATTTGATGATCTCTATCCATAACACTCATAATTGAATACATAGGCTTATCTTTTAATAAGTTTAAAACATCAAGCATATCAAGATGAACTGGATTGTCTATAAGATTAAGCGCTTTTGCTCTAGGATCAAGTGCTCTTTTATGATTTGCTTCAATTGATTTATAAGATGCAACACCTGGCATTATAGCTTTTCTACCACCTGTATAACCTGCAAAATAGTGAGGTTCTACACTTCCAATAATTATTAGAGCATCATTTTTAATAACTTCATTATTTATAACTAATGGAGTACCATTTCTACTTGTACCAAGATAGACTAAATCTTTATCTTCTCTTGCTTGATGAGAGACAACATTATCTTTTATAAATCATATGTATTTCCTAAAATTTTCTTAATTTCATTTGGATTAGCTATACGATGAACACCTGTTGCTACAATTACTGTATTATTTTTTTTCTCTATATATGGATATATTGTCTCAAGTATTTTAGCAGTTGGAGTTGGTCTAGTTCCATCATTTACGATAATTAAAATGTTCTCTTTATCTTTTAGAAAAACATCTAGTTTATCACAATTAATTGGATTATCTAAACTCTTATTAACAATTTGTTGCTGATCACACTTTTTTACTTCTTTTGGAGAAATAATTAAAGTATTATCAGGAATATTTATTTTTTGTATCTCATCATTATATTTTATACTATATTTCATAAAATCCCTCTAAACAGTTGAAGTGAAAGGTTTAACTCCTTTCACTTCTAATTTAAACATATGCACTTTTTATAAGGAATTTTCCATTGCAGTAATTAATGGAAGTTTTTTACCTGATAAGTATCTTACCATTGCCCCTCCAGCTGTGCATATATAATCCATCTTTGTAGTATCGGTAAATTTAACGCTAGCGGTTACACTATCACCACCTCCGATAACACTAAAGCCTTTTGAATCAGCAATTGCTTGTAAAATGTATTTAGTCCCATTTTCTAAAATTGGATTTTCATACATACCAGCAGGTCCATTTACAAATATTGTTTTAGCTTC
>CAZPTG010000297.1:0-2793 GCA_964589355.1 uncultured Spirochaetaceae bacterium | reverse complement strand
GCAATCATTAAAGCTCTTGATTGCCCTCCTGATAAGCTTGTTATTGGGGTTTGAGAATTAAATTTCTCACCAGCTAGAAAATTTGCTTCATTTATTATTTTTTCAACAATATTATCAATATCTTCTACCATTCGACTCTGTGCATGTAATTGCAAAAATTCTTCTACACTTAAATCCATAACGAAATTCATATTTTGAGATAACTGTGCAACAATTTTATTTGTTGAAGAATATCTCCATTTTTTATCAGACTCTTTCCCATTTATTAAAATTTTTCTTTTTGTAGGGGTATCTCTATCAGCAATCCATTCAATATCAGCTAGCAATCTACTTTTCCCAGATCCTGTTGGGCCAACAATGGCTATTATTTCACCTGAACTAATTGTTAAATCATATTTTTCTTCAGTATTATTTTTATTATAACCCTTTAATATTGTGATATTTGAAACTTTATCTTCTTCTATTTTTAGAAATTCTATCATCTGATTAAAATACTCAAAAGAATTATTTATAATTAATTCTTTATCTATAGCTAAATCTTCTACTTTTTCTTCTTCTAAATTAGAAACTAAAAACAAAACATTTTTCTTATAATCATAAAATACATTTTTATGATCTAAAAAATATTCTTCCATAAAAGGGTATTTTTCTATTATAGTTTCAATATCTGTATTTAAAAATTCTTGTTTATTCATTTTTCACCTAAATCAATTTTTTTGACATTACCTAATTGATAATCATCACCAATTCGTCTCTCACCCAAGCAATATGAACAAAGTGCACTTGGCATAGAAAATCTTAATTCTTTTCCTTTTACACTTGTTATTTGATTATCATCAAGAATTAATGTTGATAATTCATATGAGCCTTGTCCAGTTAATCCATTTATATGCATAACTATTGCTTTTGAATTAACTTGTCTAACACGAGATGCAAAAACTTCTCTTTCAGCTTGTGAGACAATATCTCCTTTTGTAATAACAACAATATCTGCTGCTTTTAACATCGGCCCAATTTTCTTTGGTGTATTTTTTCCCGATAAATTATCTATTACACAAATTGCTTTAATATCTTTTATATATGGAGAACATCGATTACATAATCCAGCTGATTCTGTAATTAAAACATCTAAATTATTTTTTAGCCCCCATTGCGTTACCTCTTCAATATTTGATACAAAATAATGATCAGGACATAAAGAACCTGATAATCCTTTCTTTACAGGAATACCTATTTTTTTATAAATCTCGTCATCGTCAGTATATAAACAATCAAATTTTACAACCCCGACCTTTAATTTCCTCATTTTCAATGATTTTATAGTTTTAACAATAATAGCTGTTTTTCCTGAGGAAGGAGGCCCTGAAATAGTAATCAAATTCATATATTTTTCTCACTTTCTTTTTTAAATTCTTTTAAACAAATATCTAATATATTTCCAATATCATTATTATTGATATAATCCCATCCAATCCATTTATATTTATTATCCTTATCGATATTATTATCAACATTAGGATGAGTTGAAGGAAATAACCCTTTATGAGACAATATTTCTCCAACTTCTTTAGAGGAAAAATATTTTGCAATATCATCAATATCATTTTCTTTTTCTTTTTTTGTTAACATAAAAATTGGCGATATAATTGCACCATCTTTAGGCCAAATTGCATTCATAGGGCCACCAAATTTAGCCATTTTTGTAAAAAAATAGGGCATAATTGTAATAGCTGGTTGCTCCTTCAACCTATCTGATTTAACCATTTGTGAAGGGTGCATTGCTTTCAATAAAGTTCTTGCTAATTTTCTTACACCATCTAGTCCAAAATCTTTATATATATTTAATAAAATTGCATTAAATAAATCAAAATCACCAATTGGCAAACTTACGCTATTATCATAATCACCATTAATTAATTCTTTCCATGAATTTGGAACTTTTTTATTTTTCAAAACATCATCATTTATCAAAAAAACAGCAGGAACTACACCAATAATAGAATAATCGCCATTTGGATCTTTTAGACTTATATAATCATTATCAAAATCTCTATTATATTTTTTTACATTTGTTAAATCTTTAAAAACTTTTTTCTTTTTAAATTGATTAATATATCTATCATCAAAAAACAAATCAAATCCAGCTGATAAAAATATATCAGAGAGCGTATTCTCTTCCATGTTGTCTTTTAACCAATCAACTCCCATAGAAGCTGCTTTTAATTCATAATTAATAAGATTATTTTTATTATTATCAACAAGCCATTTATCAAAAGATTCTAATAAGGGTAATCGTATAGGACAAGGCAAAACTCCAGTTACATTTATTTTTGCATCTTTGTTTTTTGGCTTTTCATTTAAAGTAAAATCTATATTAGAATCTTCTACAATTTCATTAATCTCTTTTAAAAATAAAGCTTGATTTAACTTCTTTGATTTTAATAAAACTTCAATTTTAATTTTTTTTCCTAATGTATGTAAAAGTTTTTTATTTTCAACTTGATCTATACCCTTTTCAATAAAATAATCTATTGTTTTTGGATACTTATCTACTACATCATATAAATAATCATTTTTATTTATCTTCATTAATTCTTCCTTATTTCTAATATAATATAAAATTATAAAATAAATTAAATAATAGCTGTTGCTTTTACAACGTAATAAATTTTATTATATAATTTATTAATTATCTTATTTAAATAAAGCGAAAATATAAAATTAAATATATATTAAAGAAAAAGAACAGCTCATAAGCTGCTCTTTTTTTTAGGAGTTAGTTTTCTTTATTAT
>CAZPTG010000296.1:0-2816 GCA_964589355.1 uncultured Spirochaetaceae bacterium | reverse complement strand
TTTTAAATATTCTTTTAATAAAATATATAGGCTGTCCTTTTTGGGCAGTCTTTTTTAATGCAAAAAAAATAAGCTACAAAAGTAGCTTATTTAAATAATTAAATTATAAATCAAATATATATTACAATAAATCTATTTTACTAAAATCTATACTACCATCTTCATTTAAATATTCTTCATCTGCATGAACTTTTTCAACTTTCATAACAAACATTTCATGAGAACCTGTTACAATGCTATCTACTATTGTGCCTTCAATATTAACTGGACAATCACTAAGAATTGGGCAATCAATTGTATCGGCTGCTCTTGTATTTATGTTTTTTAGTTTATCTTCATCTCTACCACTCGCAGATCCTAGATATTTGTATTCTTCTCCATAACTTTTGGGAACAATATTAACAACCATAACACCACTTTCTTTAATAAGTTTATAAGAAAATCTACTAGGTACAATTCCAACCATTAACATAGGTGGAGCGTAGCTACAGTTTCCTGCATATGCTACAGCAAGTGCATTTTCTCTTCCATCTTTTCCTTTACAAGATACCAATATATTTGGTCTTGGTGCTAAACAACTTCTTTTTGCTGCTTCTTTTTTCATATATTACCTCTTTAAAATAATTTTCTTATTTATTATTATCCAAATTTTACGACATAAGTCAAATACTCTTAAATGTTTTGATTATGTTTTTTATGAAATTTTAAAAAAATTTAAAATTAAGTTAAATTTATCTTGCTAGATATTGAGCAAAACAGTAAATTAATCTCAAGGAGAATATTATGCGAATTACAATTAGTGAAGATAAAAAAGATTTAGGTGTTCAAGCTGCAAAACTTGGAGCAACTAAAATTTTAGAAGCTATTGAAAAAAAAGGTCATGCAACAATTGTTCTAGAATCTGGAGCAAGTCAAATTGAGACTTTAAAAAATTTAGCTCATTATGAAAATATTCCATGGGATAAAGTATGTGTGCTTCAATTTGATGAATTTATTGGAATAAAACCTAATTCACCTAATAGTAATACTTATTTTCTCCAAACTAGCTTTTTAAATCTATTAGGGGAGACAAAAGTTAAATGTTTTCATCCTTTAGGAACAACAGAAAAATCAGTTTTAGAATCAAATAAAATAGCACAAGATATGGATATTGATGTAGCTTTTTCTTGTATTGGAGAAAATGGACATTTAGGATATAACGATCCGCCCGCTAATTTTGAAATAAAAGATGCTTACATTGCTGTTAATTTAGACTTAAGAAGTAGAAAGCAACTTGTCAGTGAGAAATGGTTTAGAAAGCTTGATGATGTTCCAACAAGAGCCATTACTTTATCTATAAAAAAATTATTAAGTGCTAATACAATAATAGTATCTTGTCCTGATCAAAGAAAAGCTAGAGGTGTTGCAACTTGCTTATTTGGTCAAATGTCTCCACTTCAACCATGTACAGCATTGAGAAGAAAATCTGAATGTAATTTATTCTTAGATAAACCTTCTTCAGTTTTGATTTTAAGTGACAGCAGACCAAAAAATCATTAATATAAATGTTAGATAAAATATTGAAAAATAAGGTTAGTGATTATTTGCAAATTATACTTGGAACCATGATTTCTGGATTCGGTATTGCTTGTTTTATTACTCCAGCAAAAATTGTAGCTGGAGGTGTTGGTGGTATAGCTACAATAATTTATTATCTAGCAGGTATCGATACTGGGTTGACAATGATTTTGATATCTCTTCCATTATTTGTTATAGGAGTGAAGATATTTGGTCCATTGTATGGTCTAAAGTGTTTTGTAGGTATGACATTATTATCTGTATTTGTTTCTCTTTTTGGACAGATAACAAATTATCAAGGTTTTTTAGATTATAGTGATAAAGTAGATATATTATTATCTTCTATCTTTGGTGGTGTTTTAGTTGGTGGAGGAATTGGGCTTGTCATGAGATCTGGCTCTAATACAGGTGGAACAGATATTGTTGGACAAATATTAAATTTATATACACCTTTAAATCTTGGAACTTGTATATTCTTATGCGATGCCTTCATTGTTTTTATTGGCGGACTTGTCTTTGGTTTAGAGAGAGCTTTATTTGCAATATGTGCATTATATATTACAGGACAGATGATTAATTTTGTAGTTATGAGTCTTGGTACAAAGTATGCAAAAACAGCCTATATCGTTAGCGATAAGCATGATGTTATATCTCAAAGGATAATTGATGAAATGAATCGTGGTGGGACAATTTTGCACGGTAAAGGAATATATACTAAACAAGATAGAACAACATTAATGGCTGTTGTTCCAAATCAGCTAATAAATCAATTAACCCAAATTGTTCATGAAGAAGATGACAAAGCTTTTATGTTTGTTCAAGAGACATATCAAGTATTAGGTTATGGGTTTGCTCCTATTTCAAAAGTTTTAAATTCTAATAAGAGTAGACCAGTTCCAAAGAAAAAAACAGCTAAAAAATAACTTATAAATTATTAAAAACCCCTAAAATAGTACAATATATGATGTCTACTTTAGGGGTATAAGAAATGAAATTCTATAATTCTATTTTGCCGATTTATTATGAATAGAAGCCATAAATTTTTCATATCCACCTTTTTGATTAACATTAGGTTCGTAATCATTTAATGGATAATTTTCAATAACAAAGTCTATATCTTTATCACCTCTGCCTGAAAGATTTATTAGTAAGTTAGAATTTTTATCAAGTTCTTTTGCTCTTTTTATAGCATAAGCAACTGCATGGGATGATTCAAGGGCAGGAATTATACCTTCCATTCTAGATAAGCCATAAAAAGC
>CAZPTG010000295.1:0-2824 GCA_964589355.1 uncultured Spirochaetaceae bacterium | reverse complement strand
GTTCCAACATTTACGTACCTCGACTATACAAACATCAGTGCAACAGATATGGATGCAACACTGATAGCATATGAGGCATGCACCAATGACAACGGAACATTTAGCGCAGACGGAATGACAAGAACAAGTGCATCAGATACAGCAGTCGCAAACCTCACAGCACGTGGATGGACTATTTCAGGAATAACAACGGTATAAGGAGTAAAAAATATGTATATAAAATATAAAGATTATAAAGGG
Source organism: uncultured Spirochaetaceae bacterium (assembly GCA_964589355.1). GTDB lineage: Bacteria > Spirochaetota > Spirochaetia > Sphaerochaetales > Sphaerochaetaceae > Pleomorphochaeta. The sequence goes on along the minus strand of CAZPTG010000295.1, from coordinate 2,584 downwards.
CAAGAATTACTAGAAGGACAATCAATACTCATGAGCCATGATGAATTTGTAACCGGTGGCAAGGACTTGAAGGATGTGCCTTTGACGATTACTAAAGATGGTAGCGAACCTTTAGCAGAAGAGGATATGTCGGACACTTTAACTAAGGGATATGATGATACTATTAGATAAATTACAATATCGCACAGGGGATAATTCTATCCCCGCCTTGTTGTTAGGAGAAATATAAATGAAAACATGGGCTGAATTACTAGAATATGAAAATGGATTTTATGAAAATGGAGTTTATGAAAAAGTTTACGCACTTTCTTATATAACCAACGTTTCATCTAGTCAACTTTCTTGGACTGGTGATGGTATTTTTACAGTTAAATATAAAATTAGCGGTGAAACATGGAAAACAGCAATTAATGGTCAATCTTTATTTGATGTGGGTGAAAATTTAGAAGATAAATACATTACTATAAGAATTGAATTGACTGGTGATGGTTCTTCAACTCCTCATGTTTTGCCAGTTTTAAGTATAACACAAGATGAAGATATTTTATTTTATGGTATCGTTGGGATTCCTAAATCTCCCAAATGGCAAACTATTTATACGGTTCAAGATTATAATTTAACTTTACAATCTCCAAACGCACTTTTGAATAGAACAGTTGCAGTTGAATCATATCAAAATATTAGTTTAAAAGATTTAGTGACTGATTTATTTAATAGTTATATTAGTCGTGAAGGTGTCACTTTAGGTAATATTAGTGAATTTGATATTATTTATGATGTATATACTATTAAATATAAATATTTGTCTGATGTTTTAGATGAAATAGCTGAATCAGTTGGTGGGATTTGGCACATTGATAATCAATTAAAATTTTATTTTATTAAAAGAGTTGACATGGATGTTGTCGATGCTCCAACTCATATAAAATCTATTAGTAAAAAAACATCAGCAATTGATAATAGAAATGTTCAATATGTAGTCGGCGTTAAAGATAAAACTGATGAACAAACTGAAACATTAACTTATAATGAAGATGTTCCAATTGTTGTTAATTTTAATATATATAATCAACCCACAATAACAATTAACGGAACTCCTGCAAGTGTTGGGATTAAAGGAAGTGATGATGACGATGATACTAAAACATTCTTATTTACATCTGGATCTTCTAACATTTCAGTAAATTCAAATGCAACAATTAAACCAGTAAATGATGATGTTTTAACAATAATATATATCGGTGAATATCAGTTAGTTGTTGAAAAAGATAATCAAAATTATATTGAATTATTAAAATCACGAACAAATACATCAGGAAGAGTCGAAAAAGTAAGCACGGATGTTGAATTTGATAGTATTAACGATGCTGACCTATATGCTAATGGATTATTAGATAATAACGGTGATATTGATGAAGAAATAAGCGTTTCAGTTGATAGTTTAGATAATACTGAATTATTAAAAGTTTGGAATTTTAATCTTCCAACATTTAATATAGTTGGTGAATATGTGATTGTGGCAAGAGAATTTGGTAATTTTGGAATATGTAAAAAAGATGTTAATTTAACGCTCAAAAATAAAAATTACTGGATGAAAAACGGTGGGATATTTAATAAATACGATAAGAATATTAGACGTTTATCAGTTGGTGAATCAGATATTGTTTTAAAGAGTTCAAATATAAATGATATTATTAAAAAAACTGATGAATTTAGACTATCCAATTTAGTATATGGCGATGACGGTAGTCATTTAGAATATTTATACGATAACTATATTGTTTGGTAGATTAAAAAGTGGTAATATAAAGATATGAAAGATGATATAAAAATAAAAGGTGAATATACAATAAACGGCATTAAACAACATAATAATGTTGGGTCAATTGTCATTACTAATTTACTAAATAATTGGCTATATGATACAGGTGATGATAATAGTGCAGTTGCATTTGTGTTTGGTAATGGAACTCCTTCAGATAGCGGTTTGGGTAATCAATTATTTAGTAAAGTTATTACATCAAGAACCAAAGGTAATATTTCCTTACAAGCAAGAATTCAATTAAATAAAGATGAATGTAATTTTGATATTAAAGAAATTGGAATAATTGATAGTTCAAATAGACTATTAAGTTATGCAATTGTTGATATCAGTAAAAATGATACATTAATTTTAAATATAACATATACGTTGAAGGTGGAATAAAAAATGGCATATATTAAAAATACATGGACTCAAAGAATAGGTGTTAAATTAAATAGGTTCAGAAAAGATAATGAAACTAGTAGCCATGTTGAATTAGTCAATGACCCTACTGAAGTAATCGAAGCTGGAACACCTTTAAGGGCAGACTGGCTTAATAACATGGAAGACGGTATTAAAAATAATGACGATAGATTAGACCAAAGCGTTAAAACTGATAGTGATGTTGAGTTTAAAAGTATTTCGATAAATGGGCATGACTTAATTTTCACACCCACTAGCAATATCATATCGAGCTTTGATAGTCCAAGTGGTTCTCCAATCGGTTTAACTTTTGATGGTACTAATTTAATTAGTTGCGATGATAGTTCAGATAAAATT
>CAZPTG010000294.1:0-2827 GCA_964589355.1 uncultured Spirochaetaceae bacterium | reverse complement strand
AGTAAAGCACCTTAATCTATAAATATAATGATTAAGGTGCTTAAAAAATAAATTATTATTTATTAGAAATATTTATTCACTTAACAATATTTCTAATAAAGCATTATAGAGATCTTTATTTATATTTAAAGAGCCTAAATTTGATACAATTTCACTAATATTATCACTTTGTAAAATCTTATAAATTTTATCTTTCAAGCTCATTTCTATTTCACAACGATCAATTATATCAATATAGTTAATATTTTTTTCAATTGAGGCTAATGCTAAATTGTCAAATACTATTTTAGTTCTTGATTTAACACTAATATTTTTTAAATATATTTTACAAATTTTATTTTCACTATCATATTCTTTTGTGAATGGGATTTCTAAATCATTAGAATAAACATTAATATTTGGGTTTTTTATTCCAATAAACTCAATTTCATAAGATCTCTCATTTGGGATTAAAGATAAATTGCCTACACTTTGTTCAATTTTAAATTCTTTATTTTCAAAATCATTTACAATTTCACTAAAAATACAATCTCCATTTTTATATTCTTCACTGATATTATCGTCTTCATATAAAGTAAAAGATCCATTTGCTCCCATATAAACTTTAATAACAAATGAGCTAGGATTATTTTGAGAATCTACATTTTTAGATAAAGGAATTATATCACCTTCTTTTACAAATACAGGTAATGCATCTAAAGGCCTATAAACATTAATCATTCTATTCCCTTTATATCTTCTATTTGTAAAGAAATCATAATAATTATTTTTTGCTAACCAAAGCTTTGCATGTCCCATTAATACTTTAGAAATTGTTTTACTTACAATCGGAGAAACTATCATTGAGGATCCAAAATAATATTGATTATCATTATTATAGGCTTGATCTTCTTCACTATGATAATAATACATAGGCCTAACTAATGGTACATCATAATTATGAGCAATATAATTCATTGTATAAAGGTATGGAATTAATTGATGCCTTAATCTCAAAAAATCATTCATAATTTTATGTGTTGAATCATTATATCTCCAAGGTTCTTTTCCATTAAATTTTTCATTACTACTATGAAGTCTCATTATTGGAGAAAATACACCATATTGAATCCATCTAGCCATTAAATCATTATCTTTATACCCCTTCATATGACCACCAATATCATGAGACCACCAACCATAACCAATATTTGATGCACAAGAGGTAAATTTTGGTTGAAAAGCTAAGGAGTCCCAAGTGATAAGAGTATCACCTGAAAAGCCTATTGGATATCTATGAGAACCAGGACCAGCATATCTAGAGAATATTATAGGTCTTTTATTATTTTTATTATTTGCTTTATATCTAAAGAAATTTAAAATCCAAAGTGGATCAAGTCCTTCAATTCTTGAAGTATTGCCTTGTTGCCAATCAATCCACCAAAAATCAACTCCATCATTTTCTAATGGCTCTAAAATAATTGTTTGAAGCGATTCTATATAATGTTTATCACTTGCATCAAATAATACATTTTTATTATCTTCAACTTCCATTTCGTTAGCCATTTTATCATAATTATCTTCATATGCTCTAATACCATCTGCAGGATGATCATTTAAAGTGACTTTTAAAGCTCTATTGTGTAATTCATCTAAAAAAGCTTTTGGATCTGGAAATAATTCCTTATTCCAAGTATATCCTGTCCAACCGCTTCCATATTTTTTATCAATATCAACTAGATGCCAATCCATATCTATTACAGCAACAGAAAAGGGTATATTCTCTTCTTTGAACCTATCTAATAGTTCTAAATAACTTTGAGTTGTATATTTATAATACCTACTCCACCAATTTCCTAAAGCATAGCGAGGAATCATTGGCTGTTTCCCACTTAATTTATAATAATCTTTTAAGCAATCTAAATATCTATGATTATACCCAAAAAAGTATAAATCTCCATGTTCTTTATCACGAGGTTTGAAAAAACCATCAACATAAAGCATACTAGATGAATCATCAATTAAAGAAAAACCTCTTCTTGATAATAAGCCATCTTCTAAATCTATCTCACCATCAGCTTCATCAAGAGTTCTTGCAGTTCCTTTTAAATTATCTATTTTATCCCCATACCTATAGCAATTAAAATATAGATCTTCTGATTGTAATAAAGTAATTTTTAGTCCAACATTTGAAAAAATATCTCCATTTGTTTCTATTAAAAGTGAATCAGTATATAATTCTAAATACTCATTAGACTCAATTATTGAAATATCTACTAAATCAAAATCTCTATTAACAACCATTTGACTTTTTGCATCAACAAAACTTTTTTTAGGTGAATATTCTATCCTAACTAAAGAATCTGTTAAAAATGTTATTCTTTGATTTTTATAATATATTGAATTGCCATCTCTTTTAATCATTTTTTGCATAAGTACCCTCTTTTTTTATAGTAAATAGTTTACCGATAAACGTCAAGGATTAAATATATAATTTTCTACATTGACAAATTATTCAAATTAATTGAATAATTAGATTATCGATAAACGAGGGAAAATGATGACTATCAAAGAAATCGCTAAAATTGCTAATGTAAGTCAAATGACAGTATCCAATGTAATAAATAAAAGATATTCAAAAGTATCAAAAAAAACTATAGAAAAAATCAATATAATAATCAAAGACAATAACTATATTCCAAATAGGTCTGCAAGAAATTTAAGTGCTCAATCTTCAAAAATTATAGCAATAATGGTTCCTCTTGTTTATGATAATGAAAGTTTATTTTCAGATCCCTATACAGCACAATTAGTAGGTATTTTAGAAAATGATTTAAGAAAAAAAGGC
>CAZPTG010000293.1:0-2842 GCA_964589355.1 uncultured Spirochaetaceae bacterium | reverse complement strand
TTTTTATCATATTTTATAACATAAGAACCCTTTCTTATTAAAAACTTATTATCTATTATTTTAACTAGTTTTATTTTTTCTGTTTTTATATATAATAGCTTCAAGGAGAAACACTATATGAGTAATTTACTTTTTTCTTTTAACGTAATATTTCCTTTATTTGTTTTATTATTTTTAGGAAATATTTCTGTTAAATTTAAATGGACAGATAAAAAAACTTTAAACTCACTAAATAAATTTATATTTAGATTACCTTTACCATTATTATTATTTTTAGGTATATATAATATGAACAATGTGGATATTAAAAGTTCAATTAAAATGATTACTATATTAGTTTTAATAATACCTTTAATTGCTATTTTCACATCCCTGATAATGAATAAAAAATCAAAACTTCCAAATTCTCAAAAAGGAGTATTAACTCAAGCTTGTTTTAGATCGAATATTATGATATTTGGAGTTACCCTTATACAAGGTATGTATGGAGATATTGGTGTTTCAATATTTAGTACATTAGTTTTATTTGCAGTCCCATTAGTTAATATTTTAGCTGTATTTGTATTAGAAAGTTATAGAGGTCATGATGTCAGTATATATTCCTTATTATTAAGTGTTTTTAAAAACCCCTTAGTAGATGCTGCATTATTAGGAATACTTTTTTATTTAACAAAAATAGAAATACCTTCAATAATTTTAAATCCAATTACAACATTGTCAAAAACAGCAACACCTATAGCTTTTATAATTCTAGGAGGAACCTTAGAATTTGAAAGTATAAAGAAAAATTATAAATTAATAATATTGGGAAGTATTGGTAAGTTAATAATAACGCCTCTAATACTTATCTTGATAGGTATTGCTTCGGGATTAGAAGGAATATATCTAGGCTGTTTAATAGCAGCAACAGCTTCACCTGTAGCTGTTTCTTCTTTCACTATGGCAAAAGAAATGGATGGAGATGGAGATCTTGCTGCTCAATTAGTTATTTTAACAACTGTTTTTTCACTTATAACAATATTCTTATGGTTATTTATTCTAAAAACATTAATGTTTATTTAACTTCACTAATTATTTTAAATCCATAATCAATTAATGCCTTTCTTATTTGATTTATATGATTATGATCTCTTGTTTCAACTTCTAAAGACAAAGTACAACTATTTAAATCAGTGCCCTCACCACCTCTATCATGATGAACAGCAATAACGTTACCACCTAAAGTTGCAATGATTTTAGAAACATCAACTAGCTGTCCAGGCTTATCAATTAAGTTAAGAACGAATCTAGCACTTCTTCCACCCTTTAATAAACCTCTAGAGATGACTCTTGATAAGATTGTTACATCTATATTTCCACCACTAACTAAGCAAACTGTTTTTTTGTTTTTTATATCAATTTTATTAAACATTGCAGCAGCTACAGAAACAGCTCCAGCTCCTTCTGCAACTAACTTTTGATTTTCCATTAAAGCTAATATTGCACAAGCTACCTCATCATCACTAACTGTAACAACGCCGTCTAAATATTTACGGCATAAATCAAAAGTTACATCACCTGGTTTTTTAACAGCAATACCATCAGAAATAGTACAAACTTTTTGTAATTCTGCTATTTGATCTTCTTTTAAGGAAGAAAACATACTTGCTGCACCACTAGCTTGAACACCATAAACTTTACAATTTGGCTTTAAAGATTTGATTGCAAAAGCAACGCCACTTATTAAACCACCGCCACCAATAGGTACAATTACAACATCAACATCCTCTAATTGATGTAATATTTCTAAGCCAATAGTTCCTTGACCTGCTATAACTTCTTTATCATTAAAGGGGTGGATAAAAGTCATTCCATTTTCTTTTTGAATATCTTTTGCTCTATTATAAGCATCATCATAAACACCTTTTACTAATTCAACCTTAGCTCCATAACTTCTTGTAGCTTCAACTTTTGAAATAGGTGCTCCCTCTGGAATACATATTATTGATTCTATATTGTTTTTTTGTGCAGCTAAAGCTACTCCTTGAGCATGATTCCCTGCAGAACAAGCAATCACACCTTTTTCTTTTACATCTTTTGATAATTGAGAAATTTTATAATAAGCTCCTCTCACTTTAAAAGATCCAGTTATTTGCAAATTTTCAGGTTTTAAATAAACTTGATCATTTGGAAAAATATTGGGAGCTGGTAATAAATCTGTATTATGTATCACATTTTTTAATATATAAGCGGCATGGTATATTTTATCTAATTTCATAAAAATAAGAATATCAAAATGACTAACAACTAACAATATAAGAACTATAAAAAATAAATATTTTTCGATTCTTTTTATTTTGATTGAGTAAAATAAAATAAAGCTAATAAATAAACAATAAATATTAAAATATTTTAAATTTAACTATAATCCAAACAGATTTAATAAAAAATGTCTTTGAAACAATACAATCTGATAAAATTTTAAATTTCCCACAATTAATTTTTTCAAAAAAATGTAGAATTTGCAAAACCAATGTTGTTAAATAACGTATTAAACTTGAAATCAAAATATTGATATAAATAGCAATAAAAATCTTGTTTTTTTTAAATAAAAAATAGCTTTCTATCTTTTTAGACAAAGTCTCTTTCAACTTACTTGGCCATTATCACTTTCTTTTAACATTTTCCTAAATAAAGAGGTTCAATTACTTGAATATTTTCACTATTCCATAACATAATAAACTCACTTTTTTGGAAGGGATTGCTTTAGTTCTCTAAAACTATGATAAGCGATTCCCTTCTTTTTTTAAATTTTATTGAAATCTATACTTTAAACAAAAAAAGAAATACACAAATTAAGAAA
>CAZPTG010000292.1:0-2867 GCA_964589355.1 uncultured Spirochaetaceae bacterium | reverse complement strand
TTAAATGAATTGTTTTTTTAATCTTTTATCTCCATACATGTACAAAAAAATAATAAAACAAAGTAGCATCTTAAATTTTTTCCTCTTAGACTAAGATTTTGCTTAAAATGACACAACTTTTTTAGCACTAGAGATTATATAATTCTAGTTCACAAAAAAAGAAAGGACCTTATCAACCCTTTCTTTTTTATTTACATTCAATAAATCTGTTTATTTTGTATCCTCTCTAAATCTTGTTAAGAAATCTTTTGTCCTTTCACTTTTTGGATGATAAAAAATATCATTAGCGCTACCTTCTTCTTCAATTTTACCATCAGCCATAAAAACGACATGAGAAGATATATCTCTTGCAAAAGACATTTCATGAGTAACAACTAACATTGTCATTCCCTCTTTTGCTAAAGTTCTCATAACCTCTAAAACTTCTCCAACAGTCTCAGGATCCAATGCCGATGTTGGCTCATCAAATAATAGAATTTCAGGATTCATTGCAAGAGCTCTAGCAATAGCAACTCTTTGCTTTTGTCCACCTGATAACTGAGTAGGTTTTGCATTAATATAAGCTGCCATACCCACTTTTTCTAAATATTTAAGTGCTTGAGCTCTAGCATCATCTTTTTTTCTCTTTAATACTTTTATTTGACCTAACATACAATTACTTAATACAGAATGATTGTTAAATAAATTAAAGGATTGAAATACCATACCAACTTTAGCTCTATAATCTTCTTCTTTTATACCGCTATCAGAAACATTTTCATCATGAAATAATACATCGCCTGAGCTAGGAGTTTCTAATAAGTTAATACATCTCAATAAAGTAGATTTTCCACTTCCAGAAGCTCCTATAATACATGTTACATCACCTTTATTAACTTTAAAATCAATATCTTTTAATACAACATTATTACCAAAAGTTTTAGATAAATGTTTTACATTTAATATCTCACTCATTATAATCTCTCCCTTGTTGCTGCAGCAGGATTTAGACCACTAGTATAAGCTAAAGTATCAGTTGTAGCCAAATCAAAATTTGTTGGGCCATCCATCTTTTTCTCAATGAATCGCATAATTTTTGAACTAGAATAAGTTAAAATAAAATATATAATTAATGTAACAGTTGCTGCTTCGAAGTAAGTATATAAAGCTCCAGAGATACTCTTAAATGTGAAAAATAATTCAACAGTTCCAATAATGGATAATACACAAGTGTCTTTTATATTGATAATTAAGTTATTACCAATTTGTGGCATAATTAATCTAAGAGCCTGCGGAAGTATAATACTAGTCATTGTTTGAAAGTGATTCATTCCAATAGCTTTAGCTCCTTCTGTTTGACCAATATCAACAGATATTATACCACCTCTAACAGTTTCAGCCATATAAGCACCAGTATTTATAGATACAATTAATATTGCAGCTTTCCACATTCCAAGATTTACTCCAAAAACCTGACTAAATCCATAAAATATAAAGGCTGCTTGAAGCATCATTGGAGTTCCTCTAAAGAACTCCACATAAATTGAGAGAAGAGATTTTACAAGCTTTACAAAAAATCTAGATATGAAACTTGAAGTTTTCTTTAATTCAATTGTTTGGACAATCCCAACACCAAAACCAATTAAACAACCCAATGCTGTACAGATTATGGCAATTGCCATTGTAGTTCCTGCACCTTTTAATAAGGATACACTATAATTTTGCAATATATATATCATTCTCTGCAAAAAATCCATTTCTGCAATACTCATAATTTTCTCTTCCTATCTCTTTATTTTTTTTAGTTTGATAATGGTTGTACTGATATAGCTTCAGCCATCATTTCATTGTAATCCTCTTCATCCATAGTTGCTAAAATTTCATTAATAGCAGCTGTTAGTTCTGGATTATCTTTTGATACAGAAACACTAATATCAATATCTGATTGACTTAATTCAAAATCATCATCACTTCCAACAAAACTTAAAATTTTCATATTAGGATATGCAACTAAAGCAGCTTGAGCTGTTGGCATATCTGTGCAAATAAAGTCAACTCTATTACTATTAAGTGCAACAAGCATAGCTGGTGCAGATTCTTGAGCAGGAAGGATATTAGCACCTTCAATTTGAGGTAAACAAGTATCATACCAAAGAGTACCTAATTGAGAAGTACAAGAGCCACCACTTAAATCACTTATACCATTAGCATCAGCAAATTCACTATCAGCTAATGTCATACAAACAACGGATGCATAATAATAAGGATCTGTAAAATCTACCATTTGCTTTCTAGCAGGAGTTGGAGATTGACCTGCAATAACACAATCAATTGTTCCTGATTGTACAGCTGGTACTAATGAATCCCAATCTAATTTAACAATTTCAAGAGGACGATCTAATCCTTCTGCTACAATTTTTGCCATCATAACATCATAACCATATGCATAATCATTAGAATCTTTTATTTGAACAGCTCCATTAGAATCATCTGATTGTGTCCAGTTATATGGAGCATATCCACATTCCATTGCTACTCTTAAAGGTTGTACACCATTATCAGATGTATCTTCACTTTGACCACTTGCAAAAGCACTTGTTAAACTAAATGCAATTACCATAACTAATACCAATATTTTTTTCATAATTTTCTCCCTTTTTAAGAAATATTTTTCCTATTTTTGTTAAACGTTGATTCAATATACCTTAATGTTATAATTTAGTCAACTATGTTATTAAATTAACACAAATGTTTTAAATATTACATTTTGTAAAATTATGTAATAATAATATATTTATAGCTAATATAAATTGTTTTTAGTGTTAATTTTATTGAAATTATTTTTAGAAAAATAAATTAGAATTATTAATAAAGATTAGAGAAAAAAA
>CAZPTG010000291.1:0-2906 GCA_964589355.1 uncultured Spirochaetaceae bacterium | reverse complement strand
TTATTAGCATCATAATAGCAGCTAAAAGGTTTGTAAAAGCAAATATCTTTTTTAAGTTTTTTGGTTTACTTTTTAGTGCAAATTTAGTTCCAATAAGTCCTCCAATGACTGCAATAAGCGTTAGGGGGATAGCAAGATTTGGATTAAAATCACCATTTATACTATGACCTAAAAATCCCATTAATGCTGTTGCAGCTACCATTGCAGAAGATGTACCGACGGCTATTTCAATTGGTATCCCACATAGCATTACCATCAATGGTATTTTAAAAGCTCCTCCAGATATTCCAATGGCTCCTGAGAAAAATCCAACAATAGCTGTTAGAGGCAGAACTATCCACAAATTAACATTGTATTCATAACCATTAAATTTTCTATTCCAAAAGCCAAATTTCTTTTCTAAAGATAAAGGTTTTTCTTTTACAGGAATAAACATAAAAATTGAAATGATTATTAAAACAACTGCAAACATAATTTTAAGTGTATTAGCTTGTATGCTACTTGCAAAAAAACCGCCTATAAAAGCCATTAAATCTGTTGGGGGATCAATAATAAGAGCTAATTTCCAATCTACTCTTTTTCTTTTATGAAATATTAGCATTGAAGTTAAAGCAGTACTCATCATTATTAATTGAGAAGTTGTTGCTGCATTGTGCATTGAAATGCCTGCTAAAACCATAATTAATACATAAAAATTACCTCCTCCTTTGCCAACCATTGCCATAGTTATAGAGATAATTAATATGATAAGGTACATTAAAATATCAGAATTCATTGTTAAATTCACTTGATTTGAAATTTGTATAAACTATATTAACTCTTCGTTCAGTTGAACATAAAAGAATAATTGTAATTGTTTTTAAAAAGTTTTTTATAAAATTTTGTACTTTATTTAATGTTGTATTTTTTGCAAAAAAAAGCTCTATTTTTTTGTATTCTTCTTTTAATAATTTTATTATCTTATTGAAAGTAACTTTGTATTTTGATTTTTGATAAAATTTTAAAGTAAAAAGTTTAACAATATAATCATGTTCTATCATAGAGATTAAAGTTTTCATACTAATTAATATTTAATTTATTGAAATCAAAACCGCAATTTCGTAAATTTTTACAATTCATTTTACTATTGATATACATATTTAATTTATTTATATCACTTTGATATATTTTATAATTTTCTAAATCATTAAAGATTAAATTTTCGATAAAATTGTATTTTAAAATAAAGTCATTATTTAAACTATAATATACCCATTGAGCTTTTTTTTGCTTTTTTATGATATCTAAAAAATATAATTTTTCCAAATGCCTAGATACATTTGATTGTTTTAAATTTAGTAAGGTTTGTATTTCACCAACACATAATTCATTATTTTTTAATATGTTTAGTATTCTAAGCCTATTTTGATCCGCAAAGATTTTAATCACATTTGTGATGTCCATAATATAAACTTCCTTTTCTTATATGATTATATAATAAGATTTGATATATATGGTGTCAACTAACTTATGAAATATAATTGATTGACTTTTTTTTTATATTGTTATACGGTTAGTTACTGTAGTAATTAACTACATAACAATATTTAGGAGAGCCTATGAATTTTAAGCAAAAGGATTCCCCCATTTATATTCAAATAGCAAAAGGATTGGAAGATAATATCTTTACTGGGGTTTATAAAGAGGGAGATCAAATTCCATCTACAACTGAACTTTCAGTAGGTTTTAAGTTGAATCCTGCAACAGTACTAAAGGGTATGAATATATTAGTGCAGGAGAATATAATTTATAAAAAAAGAGGAGTGGGTATGTTCGTAAGTGAAGGTGCTAGAGATAGAATTAAAGAAAAAAGAATGTCATCTTTTCAAAATGATTTTATTTCTCCATTAATACAGGAAGCTAAAAACTTAGGTTTTGATAAAAATGAAATTGTTGAATTAGTTGCAAAGGAAATAGATGATGAAATTACAAATAAATAATGTTTCTAAAAATTTTAAAGATTTAGTTGCTTTAGATAATATATCATTAGAATTTCAAACAGGGAAAATATATGCATTATTAGGAAGAAATGGTGCAGGTAAATCTACTTTAATGAATATTATTGCAAATAGAATTTTTCCAACAAGTGGGAATATTTTAGTTGATGGTAAAACTGCTTTTAGTAATGATGAGTTGATGAGTAAAATATTCTTAATGAGTGATGATGATTTTTTCAAAAGTTTATCTTGTAAAAAGGCTTTTGAAATGGCTAAACATTTTGATGAAGACTTTGATTTAAGTTATGCATTTGAACTTGCAAAAGATTTTGAATTAAATTTAAAAACTGATGTTATAAAATTATCTACAGGATACAATTCAATTTTTAAGGTAATTTTAGCTTTTTGCTCTAGTGCTAATTTTGTATTATTTGATGAGCCTGTTTTAGGATTAGATGCTTCACATCGTGATATGTTTTATAAGTTATTAATTTCTACTTTTAATGATAAATCTAATGAAGTTTGTTATGTAGTAAGTACTCATTTAATTGATGAAATATCTAATTTAGCTCAAGAGGCAATTATTATTAATAAAGGTAAAGAAGTAGCTAATGGTTTAGTAGAAGATTTAAGTGCAAGTGTAAATGAAGTTGTTGGTCCAAAAGCTTTAGTTGATGAAGCTGTAAAAGATTCTAAAATATTAGGGGTTAATAAGGTTGGTAAAGTTTATACTGTTTATGTAAAAGGCTTTGTAAATGAAATTGAAGGTGTTCAACTAAATAGTGTTGATCTTCAAAGAATGTTTATTGAAATAACTAAAGGATAATTATAATGGATTTAAAAAAAACATATTCTTATTTTGTTGTAGACAATTTAAAAACAACATCAATAGTATATCTCGTAGGAACTGGAGTAACTTTATTTATATTT
>CAZPTG010000290.1:0-2908 GCA_964589355.1 uncultured Spirochaetaceae bacterium | reverse complement strand
TGGAGAAATTGAGGGAGCCACTCCGACTTTAGCTTCTGTCATCGAAAACAGTCCTTAGTCTAGCTGAGAATCTAGATACTCAACAGCATCTTTAACAGTTTCGAATTGATTTGCTTTTTCATCAGGAATGGTAATTCCCATTTCTTCTTCAATAGCATAAATTAATTCGTAAGTGTCTAGACTGTCAGCTCCTAGATCTTTTCTAAAAGAAGCATCTAAAGTTACTTTAGATGGTTCTACTTCCATTTTTTCTGCAATTAATTGCTTAACTTGATCAAAAGTCTTGTTATCCATGATTTAGCTCCTGTGTCTTTTACTTATCGCTTGTATCTACAATCATTTCACCGCGATAGAAACCACATTTAGGGCATACGCGATGTGGAAGAATCTTTGCACTACATGTTGGACATACAGTCAATGTAGGTGCATTAAGCTTCATATTCGCAGCCTTTCTTGATGCAGCTTTAGATTTTGAAGTTTTATATTTAGGTGTTGCCATTTCATACCTCTTAAATAGATGATTTTTTTTTGTTGACGCTTAGACAAGAATAACGAAATAGGATAAAAACGTCAACAACTTTTTACTTCTATATTTTAAATAATATATTAAGATAGATTTTTTTTCAAATTAAATTTATTATTAATTTTTTTATAATTAAAAGATATTAATATATTTTAACAAAATTACCCTTTTTCAACAAATAAATCTTTAATTCCACCAATAGAACTTAATACTCCACTAGCCTCATATGGCATATAAATTAGTTTTGAATCTTTGCCCTCTGTCATTTCTTTAAAAGCATCTATATATTTAACAGCTATTAAATATTGGGCATAATTATCTTGTGTTTCAAAAGCTTCTCTAACAGCTTTTATAGCTTTAGCCTCACCTTGAGCACGTAAAATAGCAGATTGTTTATCACCTTCAGCTTCATTAATTAAAGACTCTTTTACTCCTTCTGCTTTTAAAATAGCTGATCGCTTTTCTCCTTCTGCTTTTAAAATAGCTGCCCTCTTTTCTCTCTCTGCACCCATTTGTTTTTCCATTTGTTTTTTTATATCATCAGGTGGGATTATATCTTGCAACTCAACTCTATTTACTTTTATGCCCCATTTATCTGTAGCTTCATCTAATATTAATTGAAGTTTATTATTTATAGTATCTCTACTTGTTAGAGTTTCATCTAATTCTAATTCACCTATAACATTTCTTAGAGTCGTTTGTGTCAATTTTTCAATAGCTATAGGATAATTTACAATTTCATAAATTGAACTCTTAGGAGCAATGACTTGAAAATATATTACAGCATCAATTGCAACTGTAACATTATCTTTTGTTATAACATTCTGTTTAGGATAATCTAATACTTGTTCCCTTAAATCAATAAATTTGGAGTTAGAAACTACCATTTTTGGAACTTCACCCATTGTCTTTTTAGTTTGAGCTCTTAATTCAGGAACTGTTTTTACTTTATCTAAAAAAGGAATAACTAAATTAATACCACTTGATAAAGTTTTATTATATTTTCCTAATCTCTCTACAATCATAGCTTTAGCTTCTGGAACAATTCTTATACCTAAAAAAAATGTAAGAAGAATTACAACAACAATTAAAATTACAACATAAATCATATTTTTTCCTTTATAACAATAAGCTTGTTACCATCAATCCTTATTATTTTTACTTTAGAATCCTTTTCTATAGTTCCATCTTCACATCTTGCTTGCCAAGTAGAACCATAAATAACCAACTGCCCTTTTTGATCACTAATTTCTTCTTTTGAATAAATTACTTTTCCAATTAGAATTTCAGTATTAAATTTACCCTTTCTTTTTTTATAAAGAATCGGTTTTAGAAAATAAAAAAATGAGATGAAAAAAATTATAAAAACTATAATTTGTATTAAAAGAAACTCAGTTAAAAAAGAAATTAACCAAGCAAAAATTCCAGCAAAAGCAATAGATAGAAAAAAGAAGGTCGGAGTCATTAATTCAATTACAAAACTAACAATACTTAATATAATCCAAAATAACGTTTGATTTTCCATTTATTTATCCTTTTTATTTATTAAAAGTTTAAGATGGTAATTATAAATAAGTCAAGAAAATAATAATTAATTTAATTTTTTAGAATTCTCTAATACATTATAAACACGCATTTTAACAATATTGACATTAAAAGGTTTAACAATCATATCTTTTGCACCTTTACTTAAAGCTTCGGCTTCATAAGAAGCATCCGCTGAGATAGCAATAACTGGTATATTTGATAATACAGGGTCATTTCTATAGATTTCCAAAAATTTTGAGCCATCAACTTCAGGCATTTTCATATCCAAAATAATAATAGAAATATCTTGATGATGTGCCAATTTTTGTAATGCTTCTTTACCATTTTCAGCTTGTAAAATATTAAACTTATCTTCAAAATAACTTTTCAATAATTGTCTAGCAACAAAAGTATCATCAATTATTAACATTGTTGGATTATCAGATAATATATCTTGTGAAGAATAAAAGGAATAAGAATCTTTACCTGACATTTTTACATCATAAAGTGCTAGATCAGCTCTAGAAAATAGTAAATTAAAATTATCTCTTTCTTTTACCTTTGATATCCCTATTGAAAGAGAAATTTGTATATCAAGAGAATTATTTATAATATTATTAAATTCATATTGAATTGTTTTTGCAAAATTTTCTATTTTCTCCTGATTATCAATAGGTATTAAAACAGCAAATTCATCTCCCCCGAATCTGCCTAAGATAGAATTATCAGGAACTATTTCAACTAATTTGTTTGAAAAATCTCTTAAAACATAATCACCTAATAAATGACCTTTACTATCATTAACATTTTTAAAATTATCAACATCTATAACTAATAAATACCCAATTGAATTCTCAG
>CAZPTG010000289.1:1155-2916 GCA_964589355.1 uncultured Spirochaetaceae bacterium | reverse complement strand
TACATTTGAATATGATAAAGGATATGTAAACTTATTTAAAAAACCAGGACTTGGGGTTGAGGTAAACGAAACTTCAATTCGTGAAATGGCAAAAAAAGGACATAATTGGAAAAATGTTGTATTATATAATCAAGATGGGAGTATTAGTGAATGGTAGTAAAAAGTGTTGGTGAAAAAACGTTTGAATTAGCTGAAAACCCTTTATGGTTAGAGAGTGAGAATACTTTCTTTTGGGTTGATATTGAACAAGGAAATATTTATAGGTATTGCTTAGATATTGCTAAAATCGAATGCATTTTATCAACACAATATCGTATTGGTGCATTTGTTTTTGATGAAAATGATAATTTAATTCTATTAACAGAAAAAGGGTTAATTAGAGTTAGAAAAGAAGGAGAAAAATATTTATTAGATTCTGATTTTTATTTTTATTATCCTCTTAAAAATGAACGCTTCAATGATGCTATTTGTGATCAAAGAGGTAGAATAATTGCTGGTATAAAAAGAGATGATAATTCTGATAAAGGTAGATTAGTTGTTTTTGAATCAGATAAAGAGCCTAGAATTTTACAAAAAGGTATTCAAATAAGCAATGGTATGGGATTCTCAAAAGATAATAAGTATTTTTATCATACCGATTCTCTTAAAAAAGAAATTTATAGATATAATTATAACGAGGGAACCATTTCAAATAAAAAAATTGTTTATAAACATGAATCTTCAGGAGTACCTGATGGAATGACAATTGACAATGAAGATAATATTAACTTGTATCTGGGGTGAAGGGAAATTGTTGAAAATATTTTCAAATGAAGGTAAAATTGCAAACGTTATTTATTTACCATGTAAATTATGTTCAAGTCTAACTTTTGGCGGTGATGATTTAAATAAAATATTATTAACTTCAGCAAATATTTCACTTGAAGTAGATGAAAAAACAAAATATGATGGTTCTATTTTTTTAATTGAAGATTTTGATCAAGGTAAAATAGAATATAAGGCTAAAATATAGATGATTGATAATAGTATAAGCAAAAATATAACAATAAAAGATGTTGCAAAATTAGCACAAGTTTCTACAGGAACTGTTGATAGAGTAATTCATAATCGAGGTAAAGTTTCTGATAAAAATTTGAAGAAAGTGCAAGCTGCTATTAAAGAATTATCATATTCTCCAAGTCAGATAGCTAGCGCATTATCTTATAGAAAGAATCCAATAACAATTGGTATTACATATCCTGCTGTAGATATAGATTTCTGGGATGAGATTCCATTAGGAATTAAAGCAGCTAGAAAACAGTTAGAGCCTTTTGGGGTAAATATAATTGAAATACCTACGCATAGTTACAGTTTTGTAGAACAAAATGCAGTATTAAAAAAATTAATGAAAATGGATGTAAATGCTATAATATTTTGTGCTGTTAATGATTTTTCCTCCTCAGTGGTAACTCCTCCAAAAAATATTCCATTTGCTACAATTGTTAATAAAACACGATCTAAAGATATATCTTTTCACATAGGTCCTAATGATTTTCAAATTGGTCAATTAGCTGCAAAATTAGCTTCTTTATATACAAAAGAAAAAGGATGTTCTTTAATCCTTTCTCCTAATGCAAGTTTTACTGGTACTCAAGAGCGTGTTGCTGGATTTATTAGTAAAGCTAATCAAGAAAAATTAGGTGTTGAATTACTTAGAACAGAAAATATTGTTGGTGAAAGTAATGAGGAAATTAGAAAAAATATTTATGAGATAACACTTAA
>CAZPTG010000289.1:0-1145 GCA_964589355.1 uncultured Spirochaetaceae bacterium | reverse complement strand
CAAAAAAAGCAGAATAATCTCACTA
The DNA here is from genome assembly GCA_964589355.1 of uncultured Spirochaetaceae bacterium. Lineage (GTDB taxonomy): Bacteria > Spirochaetota > Spirochaetia > Sphaerochaetales > Sphaerochaetaceae > Pleomorphochaeta. Next base: position 1,120 of record CAZPTG010000289.1, on the reverse strand, counting down.
AATGAAGAACTTAAATATATAAAAAATTATCCTGAGTTAAATTGTATTTATGTTACTAATGGATTTTTCTCATCAGCTGCTGATGCAATTGTAGATTTAGATAAAGTAAATAAAATTAAGCTTATTGGTCATGAATATACTAAAAACATTAATGATTATTTAAACTCCGGTGCTGTATCAGCAACTATATATCAACATCAAGCAAGGCAAACCTATTTAGCAATAATAAAGATGTTTAATCAACTACAAAATAAGCAAAAAATTGATAATTCATATATTCAATGCTCAATTTTGATGAAAGAAACATTTTCTATTATTAAAGTTGGAGAGGCTGATTTAATATAACAAAAGTATTTTGTTTACTTTTTATTTTGTTAAATAAATATTTTTATATCAAATTAGTTGTGTAAGTTTTAATAATTATTACTTGCACATTTTTTTTTACTTTAATAGACTTTATAAAAGTTGTTTAATATATTTTATACTAAATGATATAAATAAAAGAGGTGTAAAAATGAGTAGAGATGAAGCATTAGAATTATTAAAAAAATATAATGAGAGTGAGGCTTTAATTAATCATGGTAAAGCTGTAGAAGCTGTTATGAGAGCTTTTGCAAAATACTATAATGAAGATGAAGATTATTGGGGTAATGTTGGTTTATTACATGATCTGGATTATGAAAAATGGCCTGAACAACATTGCGCTAAAACTGAAGAATTATTAAAAGAAGAAAATGTTGAAGAGCCTTTTATTAGAGCTATTTGTTCTCATGGTTGGAAAATTTGTACAGATATTGAGCCTAAATTACAAATGGAAAAAGTATTATATACTATTGATGAACTTTGTGGGCTTATTAATGCAACAGCTCTTATGCGACCTACAAAAATGGAAGGCATGAAAGTTAAAAGTGTAAAAAAGAAATTTAAAAGTCCTAATTTTGCAGCTGGTGTTAATAGATCTATTATAGAAGAGGGCTCTAAAATGATGAATATGGAACTTTCTCAAGTAATGGAAATTTCTATTAAAGCAATGGCTGATGTATCTGATGATATTGGATTATAAATATTAATGAAGGCGAATCAAGTAATTGTTTCTCCTTTATTAATAAAATGATAATTA
>CAZPTG010000288.1:0-2919 GCA_964589355.1 uncultured Spirochaetaceae bacterium | reverse complement strand
AGGATTATCAAGAAAAAAATCATAATTTAAAATATCTTCAATATTTAAGTGATGATATTTACTTGAATAAATTCCATTCGATGATCTAAAATCTTTAATTCCACTTAAAGTAGAAATCCCAGCTCCGGTTAATACCGTAGTCTGGGAACTCTTTTTTATCATATTCAATAACATTTCTATATCTTTCATAGAATATATTATAACCTTTTTTATACATTTGTAAAAATATATTACACTTGGTATCCTACAATTGTATTACCTTTTACACTTAAATATTCAACTTCAACAATAACCCCCGGCTCTAATGGTTTATTTATGCTAAATGCAACCATTTGGTTATGTTCATCTCTACCAAGCATTTTTGAAGAATCATTTCTACTAGTTTTTGTAACTAATACTTTGTGAATACCATGCGCATATTTTTCTTTTTCTTCACTAAAGATAACTTGCTGTCTATCGATTATTTTTTGCAATCTTTCATGTTTAATTTTATCACTTAATTGATTTTCCATCTTTGTAGCAGGAGTTCCTTCACGAGGATTCCAAAAATACATATAAGCTTCATTACACCTTAAAATTTCCATAACGGATTGGGTATCATCACATTCTTGCTCTGTTTCACTAGGGAAGCCTACCATAACATCAGTTGCAAAAGTTACTCCTAAAACATCTTTTCTTATTTTTGAAATTAAATTTAGATATTTATCTCTATCATATTTTCTATTCATCAATTTTAGAATTCTTGAATTACCACTTTGAAGAGGGATATGAAGATGCTTTGCAACTTTTTCTTCCTCTTTTATTACTTGAATCAATTCATCACTAAAATCTTTAGGATGAGGTGATTCAAATCTAATCCATTCTATATTATTACATTCTTTAGAAATTGCTTTTAACAATTTTGGGAAATTAATTTTATTATCATTGTTATCTTTATAATCATAACTATTTACATTTTGACCTAATAAAGTAATTTCTTTAACATTTTTTGAATCTAGAAATTTAACCTCTTCAATAATAGATTCTAAAGATCTTGAAACTTCTCTACCTCTTACATATGGAACAATACAATAAGTGCAAAAATTATTACAACCATTCATAATTGGAATAAAAGTTGAATAATCACCTTCTTTATAATAACTATTTAAGAAAGTATATGATTCATCTCTATCGAGATTATCATGCCCACTAGCTATCTCTATAACTTTTTGTTTATCATTCGTACCTAATACATAATCAACCCAAGGTGCATCATTTTGAAGTTCGTCTAATAATCTTTGAGCCATACAACCAATAACCATTAAAATCATAGGTCTTTCTTTTTTTATTCTTGAATAATTACCTAATCGTCCCCAAACTCTATTTTCAGCACTCTTTCTAACAGAACAAGTATTTAATATTGCAATATCTGCATGTTCTTCATCAATTGCTTCTTTTACTCCAATCCCTTCTAACATTGTCTTTATTGCATTACTTTCTGCAATATTCATTTGACAACCATAGGTTTCGATCCAATAAGTTTCAATTTTATCAGGTCTTCTATATTTAGCCATTAATATCCTTCTCTTCATGCTTAATCGCACTTTCTATTGTATTTTCCATAAGCATAGCAATTGTCATTAGACCAACACCTCCTGGAACAGGAGTCATTGCACTAGCTTTATTTTTTACATTTTCATAATCAACATCACCAACAACTCTATAACCTCGTTTTCTTGAACTATCTTCAATTCTATTAATTCCAACATCAATAACAATTGCATCTTCTTTCACCATATCTTCAGTTACAAAAAAGGGCCTTCCTATTGCTGCTATTATAATATCTGCTGTTTGTGTTAATTCTTTTAAATTTTTTGTTCTACTATGAGCTATTGTTACTGTAGCATCTCTACCCTTTTGAATTAATAAAGAAGCCATAGGTTTACCAACAATATTACTTCTTCCAATTATTACTACATTTTTGGATTTTGTTGCAATATTATAATAGTCTAAAATTGACATAATTCCTTTAGGAGTACAACTAACAAAACAATCTAAACCAATCAATAATTTACCTACATTAATAGGATGAAAGCCATCAACATCTTTATCACTTCTAATTCTTTCAATTATTTCTTGTTCATTTAAATGTTTTGGAAGTGGCATTTGAACCAATATCCCATCTACTGAATCATCTCTATTTAAATCATCTATTAATTTATTCAACTCTTGTTGTTTTACACTTGAATCTAATAAATAATCACGATGATTAAAACCAATTTTTAAACAAGCTTTCTTTTTAGAAGCTACATAAGTCTGACTTGCGGGGTCATCACCAACTAATATAACTGCTAATGTTGGTTTTCTATTATATTTTTCAATAAACTTATCAGTTCTGATTTTTAATTCTTCTAACTTTTTATTAGATACTTCTTTTCCACTTAAAACAATCATAATTCACCTCTTAATTGGTTTTATAACATATATTTATATTTTATAGAATAATATGTTTAACATTTTTAAACTATAACTCACAAAAAGAACATATTTTGATTGTTGCTAAATATCATTAAAAATGATTTACTATAATTAAAATATCGAATTCTTTTTATTTGTAACAATTTAATTCTAAATTTGATATAATAATTAAAAATATATTTTATTGAGGTATTTATGAAACGTAAAATTATATGCTTAGTTGCTGTAATTGCCCTTATTTCGTCTAGTGTTTTTGCAACAGACACTTTCTATAAAAAAGGTGATCAAAAAGTAACTTTTAATGTAGGTCCTAGTATTCCAGATTTTATTTATTTCTTTACTACTACGGGCACTTCTCATCCTAAAAACTTTTATCCAGGATTCGATGTACTTAAAATAGGTGGTTATGGTTCTGTTAATTTTGATTTCTTCTATAATAATAAAAGTACATTAGGTGTAGAA
>CAZPTG010000287.1:0-2933 GCA_964589355.1 uncultured Spirochaetaceae bacterium | reverse complement strand
CAGGGATTTTCAAGTCATTTGAGCAATCATTTGACAGAATTACTTAGCAAGAACATTAATTAATAAAAGTTGTTTTGTTTAATTTATTCGAATTTTTTTCTTTCTAAGTCTTGTTTTAATTTAAATGAGTTATTTAAATGGACTCAAAGGCTTAGATTATGAAAAGTTGTAATTTTTTAGATAGTTATATTCTACAGATATTAATAATGACTAATTAGCAAAATAAATATATATTAAAACCAAAATGAGAGAAAAAAATGAAAAAAGTTGTAGTTAATAAAAAATCAAAGACAATAAATAAATTAAGATATATTAATAAACCTAATCTAGAAGAGTTAATAATTGACTCTAATAAAAAGCCAGTTATCCCAGCTGTTAAAGATGATAAATGGTTGAAAAAATGTCTTATTAGCGATTGTAAAATAGTATATGTTCTTTATGGTAATATTTGCACAATAGCCTCAATAGTCCAGCAAATTAAAGACGCTGGTAAAATTGCATTGGTTCATATAGATTTAATTGAAGGTCTTTCTTCAAAATCTATATGTGTTGATTTTTTAAAGAAATATACAAGAACTGATGGTATTATTAGTACTAGGCCTCAAATTATAGCAAGAGCAAATGCATTAGGCTTTATATCAATTCAGAGATTTTTTTTGTTAGATGCAAGAAATTATGATAATGTAAAAAAACATGTTCGTGAGAATTCTCCAGATATAATTGAAGTTATGCCAGCAGGTCTGTTTAAGATGATATCTTATGTTTTAGAAGAAATTGATACTCCTCTTATCGCAAGTGGTCTTGTTTTAGATCATTGTGATGTAAGTGGTGCTATAAAAGCTGGAGCTTTTGCTGTATCTACTACAAACTGCGATTTATGGTAATTTTTATTCAAAAAATTATTATAAGAATTTATTGATCAAGTGATAAAATATCTTCAATTATATTAATTACTTTTATAAAATTATCTTTTGATATAAGAGAAAAATTTATAACAATAATATGTTCTTTTTTTGTAGAGGGTTTAAGATAATATTGTGATAGGCAGCTCAATTTTACACCTTTTTCAAAAGCTTTTTCTATTAAAGTTTTATCATTTATGTTTGTATCTAGTTTTAATAAAAAATGTAATCCTGAGTCTTTGTATATAATTTGTGATATATTATTTAATTTAGAATTTTCGATTAAAGAAAAGAATAAATCTTTTTTCTTTCGATAATAAGTTTTCATTTTATTTAAATGGCGTTCAAAATAGCCTTCATCAATGAATTTAGCTAATGTATATTGTTCAAAACTTGGGACAGTGCATGAGAAAAAACCTAATTTTTCTTTGTAAATAGGTATAAGTTTTTTTGGTATAATCATATAAGATATTCTTATTGAAGGAGCTATAGTTTTTGAAAAAGTATTTAAATAAATTACATTTTCATTATTATCTATGCTCATCATAGATGGGATAGGCGCTCCTTTGAATTTAAAAGCACTATCATAATCATCTTCAATTATAAATCTATTATCTTTTTTATCTGCCCATCTCAATAAATCTAATTTAGTATTTATAGGCATAACAATACCCGTTGGGAATTGGTGTGTAGGAGATAAATGTATAGCACAGACATCTTCTAATTGATTAAACTCAATTTTAGAAGACTCAATATTTATATATTTTACTTTTGCATTATTACAATTATAAACTTTTGATATTTTATTATATCCAGGATTTTCAAGTGCATAAATTTTATTAAAACCTAGTAATTTTATAATCATTGAATACAAATATTCACTTCCTGCTCCAATAATTATTTGCTCAGCTTCTACATTTAACCCATGAAAACAGTATAAGTGTTTTGAAATTGCAATTCTTAGCTCATAAACACCAAAGCTACTTGTTCTAATTAATAATTTTTTGTTCTTTTCTGATAATATCTCTCTCATTAGTTTTGACCAAATAGAAAAAGGAAATAAAGTGGTCTCTACATCAAGAGATGCTATATCATAGTAGTTTTTTCTATTATCTAAAATTTGCTTAGAATCTTTAATCTTTTTTTTATTTATTGAATGGATGCTTTTTTCAATCAGAGTAGAAACATAATATCCTTTTTTTTCAATTGAATATATATAACCTTCTGCTATTAATTGATCGTAAGCATTTTCTACAGTTATTAATGCAATATTTAGATGGGCAGCTAATTTTCTTTTTGAAGGCAGTTTTTCATTAGCTATAATTTTATTTTTTAAAATATCTTTTTTAATCTTTTCATATAGTTGTATATATAATGGAGTACTTTTGTCATTTAAAATGTATGTAAGCATAAATCCCTCTTTTTTTCTGGTCCTATTAAAAATAATTAAATTGAATATTTTAATAATGTCAATAGCTTCATATAATCAGATTTAAATGGAGAAAAAAATATGAATAATGAAAGATATCAATTAAACAAACAATTAGCTCAAATGTTTAAAGGTGGAGTTATAATGGATGTTACAAATGCAGAACAAGCAAAAATTGCAGAAGATGCTGGAGCTTGTGCTGTTATGGCTTTAGAAAGGATTCCTGCTGATATTCGAGGCGCTGGAGGAGTTTCAAGAATGAGTGATCCTAAAATGATTAAGGATGTACAAAATAGTGTATCCATTCCAGTAATGGCAAAATGCAGAATTGGGCATTTTTTAGAGGCTAGGATATTAGAATCTATTGAAATTGATTATATTGATGAATCAGAAGTTTTATCACCAGCTGATAGCATTTATCACATTAATAAAACAGATTTTAAAGTTCCTTTTGTTTGTGGTGCTAAAAATTTAGGAGAAGCTCTTAGAAGGATTAATGAAGGAGCTTCAATGATCAGGACAAAAGGTGAACCTGGTACTGGGGATGTTATTCAAGCTGTATCACATATGAGATTAATGAATAGTGAAATTAGCAGAATTTC
>CAZPTG010000286.1:0-2961 GCA_964589355.1 uncultured Spirochaetaceae bacterium | reverse complement strand
CGAAGTTCTTCTGCAAATCCTGATAGCTCTGTAGTTCCACTAAATAACTTAGAAGCAAGTACATAATTACCACAAGGGAGTGTTGTACTTACATTTGCATGTCCATCTTCATATATAAAATCATCTTCAATTGTATATTCACTAAAAGTATTATTATCTAATTTGTAATATGTTGTAATTATACTTACTCTTTCAGGGTCAACTTGATTTTCATTCCAATACAAATCAATATCTACATCACCATTTCCAACAATATAATCTAAGCTAATGTTAACATTAGATTGTGAATTAAATAAATAATATGTTCCATTTCCTTCAACAATAGCTTCATCATTTACATTATAACCTGTTACACTAATATCCCATTTACCTTTTTCTAAATCGCAAAGTTGAGTTGAACTCTCACTTGTTTCAATATTGAATGTTTTTGAATTTGGACCACTTCCATTAACCTCAAATCTAAAAACTGTTAATTCATCATTACTAGGACTAATATCTCTTGAGACATTAGTTTTAGCTTTTGAATTGAATTTAAGAGATAAATCTACTAATCCTGTTTCACTTTGGTCTTTGCATGATGTTGTAAAAAAAGTTGTTACAATTAATAAAAATATAAAACTTTTTGTATAAAATTTTCTTTTTCTCATTTCTTCATTCTCCTAATAAACATTTATTAATTAATAAATTGATATTTCTTTGTATTTGCATTTGTTTTTATTAAAAAAAACTTAAATATTGTTTATTATAAATAAAAAGGTGATTTGAAATTATGAAAATATATAAAGAAAAATCTAATGATTTAAATAAAACATATACTTTAAAACAACAATGGGGTGATGAAGAAAATATAAATGTTTGTCTAAATTTAACACATGATGATAATAATTTAATTATAAATTTCGATGTGTTTGAAAATGAATTAAGAAGGGAGACTTCTTCTAATAATTCTAAAGTATATGAGGATAGTTGCGTAGAAATTTTTTTACAAAATATAAATTCAAAAAAATACTTAAATTTTGAAATAAGCGCTTCTTCTTATATGCTTATTGGTAAAGGTGAAAATAGGAATAATAGAAAAAAATTTGATAACAATATAATAGATACAATAAAGAGAAAAGTCATTATTTATTGTGATAAGAAAAACAATGTTCACTGGAGTTTAAAGATATATCTTGATCTATATAAATGGGATTTAGTAGAAAAAAAGGATATTTCAAAGCAAAAAATTAAGGCTAATTTTTATAAATGTGGCGATAAATTAAAAACACCACATTATTTAACATTGTTTAATGTAGATACTAAAGAGCCTAATTTTCATAATCCCACATCGTTTCAAGAATTACTTTTTGTCTAATTTTTTTTGTTTAAACTTTTCTTTTGAATTGAAAGCAGCTTCTCCACTAAATTCTTTCTCATATGTTAATTTTTTAAGAGCTAGATGAGCAAGATTTAGAGCAAAAATACCAGTAATAGTTGGTAGAGAACCCAAAACATTTCTTTTTCTTCCTCTTTCAAGTATTTGCTCATTAAAATCAAGATGGTCTTCTTCTTCTGGTTTTTTGTATTCATATCTAATTATTTCAGGAGAGTAAATGACTTCAATGCCTCTTTCTACACCACGTCTTCTAAGTCTTTTTCTAACTAATTTTGCTAAAGGGCATCCATATGTATCATATAAATCAGCACTTTGAATAAGAGTTGGCTCACGTCTTAGTGCGGCTCCCATAGAACTTATTATAGGTATATTATTTAAATAACAATACGATAAAAGTGAACATTTAGGGTTTAGTGAATCGATAGCATCAATCACTAAATCACAATTATTATCAATTAGTGTTTTTGCATTATCTTCATTGAAAAAACTTTTTATAGCTTCAACTCTACACTCTTTGTTGATAGATAAAACTCTTTCTTTAGCTACTTCAACTTTTACTTTTTCTAAAGTATCCCAAGTTGCAATAATTTGTCTATTTATATTAGTTACACCTATTTCATCAAAATCAATAATCCTAAAATGTCCAACTCCACTTCTAGCTAAGGATTCTAAGCATAAACTTCCAACAGCGCCCATTCCGACTATAATGACATATTTTTTATGTAATTCTTCTAGTGTATTTTCACCTATAAATCTAGAAATTCTCAAGAATTGATCTGAATTCATTATTTACATCCTTAAATTTAGTAGCTTTTTTTTCTTCTAATATATTTATAAAAGAAGAGAAATATTTATCATATCCTTCATCATTTTTTTTATCCCAATCACTTTCAACTAAAAAACCAAGTTTATCTAATGCTTTTATATCATACATTAGCTTTGTATTAAGAGATTTAGGATTTATACTAATTATAGTATTATAATATTTTAATTGTTTAGCTAAATCTAAACTTTTATTAAACCCGTGATAAATTATATGATTTGGTAAGTATTTTTTATTTTCATTCAATATATTTAGTAATAGATTATTATTTTTTACAATATGGATAGTGAATAATCGATTATATTCTATAGCTAATTTTAGCGTTTTAACAAATAAATCTACTTGAATATCAATATTATTAAATCTATTATCCAATCCAATCTCCCCAATATGAAATTTAGGGTTTTTTATTAATAATTTTTCCATCTTATTTATGTAATAATCATTGTCTTTATTTATATTATTTGCCAAAAGCCCAATACTAAAATGTTTAGTATTATAATCCCATTCTTTGATAGACGTGGTATTATATAATGCATTATCTATTGTTTTTGAATTTGTAATATGGCGATGAAAATCAAACATATCTTATAATATCATTAGAATTAAATATGTTGCAACAACACTCAATAAAATTGATACAATCATATTAAATCTTAGATAACCAAATATAAAGGCAATAATTACTCCTATCAATCCTGCAATCCAATTGGGATTGAAGTCGATTAAAGCAAAAGGGAAAATTAATGCACCTAAAGCTGCA
>CAZPTG010000285.1:0-2966 GCA_964589355.1 uncultured Spirochaetaceae bacterium | reverse complement strand
TAGTAAAGTAAGCAATAACATAATTACAAATAATATAATCGACATAGCACTAGCTCTTCCTAATTTTCCGTGACGAATACCTGTGAAATAAATATTCATAGTTATTACATCAATTGGTTGTCGAGCAGTACCACCTTGTTGGAACATATATTGTGTAGAAAATGTTTTTAAACATTGTAACATTGCCATAACTGATACTAATAAAACAGTAGGTTTTAATAATGGTAATGTAATTCTCCAAAAAGTATGCCATTTTGTAGATCCATCAACTAGGGCCGCTTCATATAATGTAGGTGGAATTGAAGCTAATCCTGTGATAAATAATATTACAAAATATCCTATATATTTCCAAAAATACACAATCATTGTAGAGGCTTGAAGCATCCTTGAATTAATCAACCAACCATAATCAACACCAGATGTGAACATTAGTGAATTACTGAATTGATTTATTAAGCCTCTTGGATCAAATAGAATCATCCAAATAGAAGCAGCTACAACACTTGATAATACAGCAGGTAGATAATATCCAATTTGGAAAAAACCTCTATAACGATTTTTTCTAAGTTGCATTAGCAATACAGCAATAATTAAAGAAATTATAACCATTGGAATAAATGTTCCAATTGTAAAAGTTAATGTTGCTCTCATTGAATTTGCTAATGAAAAACCACCGTTTTCTTTTGTAAATAAATATATATAATTTTTTAATCCTATATATTCAGAAGTTCTAGCAAAAACTTCTTTATTTGTTAAACTAGTTAGAAAAGCACTTATAATAGGATAAAAATTAAAAAGTGCAAAAAAAAGCAAACAAGGCACTGTAAATAAAAATCCGAATTTTGCTTGTTTCTTTTCTATACTAAAATGTTTTTGTTTTTTGGACATGAATCCCCCAAAATTTACTTGATTAATACGTTAGATATTGGAGTATATTAATACTCCAATATCTATTTTTTGAGAAAAATCTTATTCTTCGTCAATTAATTCTTGAACAGATGCTTTAAGATTTAAATAAGCTTGTTCAGGGCTTAAATCTTGTAGCATAACATTAGATACTGCTGTTCCTAATAGAGATTGAATTTCAGTTGAGCTTTCACCAAAATATAAGTGATGAGCTCTATCCATATCACCATTAAATACGTCAGCATAAGGCATATTTAAATATGTTTCACTGTTCATTAATGTTTTTGTTGGTGGTATTAAATTAACTTCAGTTAAATAATCTTGTTCATTAGCTAACATTGATCCAACTAATTCCCAAGCTTTTTGTTGAGTTTTTTCATTAACATCAGCATTTACCATGTAGAATTGACCATAGAATGAAGCTGAAGTATCTTTAACTGCATCTTCAAATGTAGGGAAAGGTACTACCATCCATTCACCACTGTTATAGAAATCAGGGTTATCATGTTTAATTCTAGCTTCTTGGTATAAACCAGATAGACACATAGCAACATCATCATTATTAGCATTGAATACTTTTCTAGCATTTTTGTATGTTGGTGAACCTAAGTTTAAGCCATTTGGACCCCATTGTTGGAAATAATCTAATACTTTTACCCAAGCATCTTTTCCAACAATAGCTTCACTACCATCTTCATTGAATAATGAACCGCCTAATTGTTCAACCATTGGAACTAATACTTCTAAATAATAAGGATATCTAAAGTCAAAACCACGTCTTTCAATGATAGAACCATCTCTCTTAACTAGTTTTTGAGAAACTTCAACCATTTCTTCCCAAGTTTTTGGATAGTCAGTATCTGCATTTAATCCAGCATCTTTAAATACATTTTTGTTAACATATAAACACCAGCTTAAACCTTCAAAAGGAATACCATAGATTTCTCCATCATAAGTTACAGGATCTAACATACCTTCAATATAATGAGATCTCATTTCTTCAGCATCTTCATAACCTAATGCTTGATAATCAACAGGAGCTACTCTTCCTGCCATAACAAAAGGATAAGCGTTATGACTTTCTAAGTTAAAGATAGTTGGTCCTTGATTAGCAGCAAAAGCAGTTTGAACTAATTCAATCATTTTCTTTGAAGACTGACGAGTTGCATTAACTGTAGTATCAGCATTTGCACTTTGGAAATCTGCAATGTATTGATCTTCAATTACTTGTCTATTTGCATCTTCGTGAGTCCAGAATTCAATAGTAACATTTTCATCTTCTTTTTCACCTTGAGCAAAAACAAAAGAAGGAGCAATTAATAAAATTGCTAAAAGTGTTAATAAAATTTTTTTCATATAACCTCCAAGTTATTAATATAAATTAATTGTAGGTTATAAATTCTAGTGTGAAAAGAAAACATATTTTATATTTTCTAAACAAAATATGCATAAAATAAGTTTTTTAGTACAAATTCTATATTAATTCATTTAGTTTAGTAAAAACATCTTTTAAATCATTAAACTTCAAAAATGCAAAACTATCATAAGGGGTTGAATCTCTATTAACAATTACAACTTTACCATGGTTATTAATTGTATAATCTATAAAAGATGCAGCCGGTTGTACAACTAATGAAGATCCTAAAACTAATGCTAAATCACTATTTGAAAAACTACTAATTGCTTTATTAATAATTTCATAATTTAAATTTTCCCCATAAAATACAATATCTGGTTTTATAAGACCTCCACATTTTGAGCATCTAGGAACTTCATCTTTTTTTACAATATTTAAAATATCATAGTAATTATATATTTGATTACATTTGATACAATGATTTGTTTTAATACTACCATGAACTTCATAAACCCTTTCACTTTTAGCTTTAAAATGTAGCATATCAATATTTTGAGTGAAAATATTATCTATATAATTTAATCTTTGTAATTTTGCTAAGGTTGTGTGAATAATATTTGGATTATAATTATCTAAATTATACCAATTATCCTTTGCCCATGAATAAAATATTTTAGGATTATCAAGAAAAAAATCATAATTT
>CAZPTG010000284.1:0-2974 GCA_964589355.1 uncultured Spirochaetaceae bacterium | reverse complement strand
TTCATATCTCATCTTAATAATATATCAAATATTAAAGGATTTTTTATAAATAATGATACAGAATTTGGAGGGTATTTTAAATATAGTTTCGACAACCTAAGTTTAAAAACTTCACTTAAAATCCCAAGTACATCTATAATTCCAATGCAATTAGGTATTTTAATTAATTATAATATTGAATTATAATTAATAATATATATTATTAAACGAAATTCTCCTTTAGGTTTAAAAATCTATAGGAGTTTTTTTATCACAAAAATTCTATATTATGTTATACTTGCGATATTATGAGAATACACGAATTAAACAAATTAGTTGCTCAAAGAATTGCAGCAGGTGAAGTAATTGAAAGACCTGCTTCAGTTGTAAGAGAATTAATAGACAACTCTATTGATGCTAAAGCTTCTTCTATTACACTTAAAGTAAAAAACGGTGGATTAGATGAAATTTCATTAATTGATGATGGTATAGGAATTAATAAAGATGATTTATTAATTTGTACAGACTCTCATACTACAAGCAAAGTTCAAAGTATTGATGATTTATACCACCTTAAAAGCATGGGATTTAGAGGTGAAGCTTTATATTCAATTGCAGCAGTATCAAAATTGACAATATCTAGTTCTTATAACAATGATATGGGTTATAGCTTATGTGTCGATAATGGGAAAAAAAGTAAAATTACACCTTGTGGACTAAAAAACGGTACTAAAATTGTTGTAGAAGATTTATTTGCTGAAATACCTGCTAGACGACAATTTTTAAAAAGAGCTTCAACAGAAGCTAATATGTGTAAAAATATATTAATTGAAAAAGCTATTGCTTTTAATGAAATAGAATTTAGATATTATATTGATGATAAATTAGTTCTGCATTTACCGAAAACATCAAAACAAGAAAGGATAGTTAATACTTTTAAATCAAAAAATAAAATATTAATAAAAGATACAATTGAATTATCATCTAATTTTCAAAGATTTTCTTTATATGCTGTTGCATCCCTTTCACATATAAAACGCAGTGATAGATCTAATATTAAAATTTATATAAACAATAGACCTATACAAAATTATGCTCTAGTTCAAGCTGTTACATATGGATATGGTGAATTACTCCCTGGAGGGAGTTTCCCATATTGCTATTTATTTGTAAATATTGATCCAACACTTGTTGATTTTAATATACACCCTGCAAAAAGAGAAGCTAAATTAAGAATTCAATCTGAAATACATCATAGTGTAGTTACAATGATTCAAAAACAAATGACAAGAGTAATTCCTTCAATAGAAAATACTTTTTATCAATCTGATTTACCAATTTCTGATGATTCAACTAAACAGGAAAGAGAAAATTCTAATAAAAATTATAATTCGTTTAAAAATAATAATTCGTATTTTAACACTAAAAAAGAGTACAATGTTAGTGAGCAAAGTGTTGGAGAAAATGCAAAACCCATTAATCCTGATTGGTTTTCAAAAGCAAAAGCTATTTTAGAAGAAGATGATAACAACAATACTGATATAACAAATTCACTAACTCAAAATAATTCTTGGGATAAAAAAGATGAACAAAATATGTTCAAATATATAGGACAAGCTTTTAATTTATTCTTGATTGTTGAAAAAGATGATAAATTATATTTAATAGATCAACATGCTGCACATGAGAGAATTTTATTTGATCAAATCCGAGAAAGACAAAATATACAAAATTTATTAATTCCAATCGAGTTTGAAGTAGATAGAGATGTTGATAATTACTTAAGTGAAAATTTAGATATTTATCTCAATTTAGGAATAAAAATAACAAAAAAAGACAATCTACTTTGGCAACTAGAATCTATTCCTGCAGTATACAAGCCAATTGAAAGTAAAATTATCGATTATATTCAACATAATACTGGTGATTCGAAAGCAGTTGAGGAAGGTATATTTGCTGTATTAGCATGTCATAGTGCAATTAAGCAAGGTGATATTGTTGAACAAAGAGAAGCAATAAAAATAATTGAAAAAGTTTTTGAATTAGATGAACCAGTTTGCCCTCATGGTAGAACATTTTTAATCAGATTTGATAATGATGAATTAAAAAAAGCTATCGGAAGAACTTAAATCAATTTTTATACAATTTTTTATATTTGATTTATCAATAAAATCCAATTCTAAATATTTAACTTCGTTATAGTTATCTATTTTAATCATAAATGGATAACTATCTTTTAAAAAATAATTATCAATATTACTAGATTTTGTTAATTTATTTGAAAAATCATAATATTTAACTTCAATTTTTTTGGAATCTAATAGAATGCTATTAAATTGAAACTTTTTATAATCTTTATTTGATTTATCGGATATTATAACTTTATCCAAATAATAATATATATAATAATCATTTATTTTTTTATTAAAAGGATTATTTATACTAATTTTAGTATTTATCTCTTTACCTTTATCATTTAATAAATTAATAGAATATTTGTTATTAGAAAAATCATATGATGATAAATTTATATTATCATATCCATAATAATTTGAATTAGATAAGCTTATAAGTTTAGGAGTAAAATGCCAATTTAATGAATTATCTAAATCAGTAATACTCATATCTTTTAAATTTACATCTTCATTTTCTAATTTTACACCTAAAGATAATTTAGGATAATTATATTTTAGCTTTAATTCAGCTCTATCATCAACTAAAGAATATTCATAATAATTTATAATATCATATTCTACATCATTTATTATAAAATTATCACTATCGCAAGAAGACAAAGACAATAATAGCCCTAAAAAAAGGGCTATTTTAAATAGATTATTCAATTTCTTGTAAATATGATCTAACTGGATTTGCATAAGCATTTAAAGCATATAATTTAACATCTTCTTTTAAATGAGAATATCTAGCTAAGAACTTATCGGTGTCGAAATCTTTATATTCATCTTTAAATCTTGATTTATTTTCTAAATAATCG
>CAZPTG010000283.1:0-2982 GCA_964589355.1 uncultured Spirochaetaceae bacterium | reverse complement strand
AAATTAAAAGACTTAAGAAATCTATTTGCATTAGAACAACTTGCAATGTATTATGATCAAAGTTGGGGCTTTAATGGAATTCAATCAATAAACCCTGATGCACGTAATTTTGCAGCTAGTGCAGCTCCTCTTACAGGAGGAAATGGGTCAGGTCAATCATTGTTACAATCACATTGCTTTATACTTGTAGACAATGGAGATGCTAGAAAAGATGCTTTATCAAAATTTGTACAATATGTAATTTCAGCCGATGTATTAGGTGATTATTTAGCAAATCTTACTCCTGCATATCCTGCAATTAAGAGTATGGAAGGCATGGAAGCTATTGATAATAATCCAGTATTAAAAGGTGCTGCTGCTTCAGCAAGTAATGTAAAAGCACAACCTTTTATTCCTCAATTAAAAGATATTAACTTAGAACTATGTACATTAGCTCAAGCTGTTACAGTTGGAGATGAAGATGTTGCATCAGCTATAAGTGATTTTAAGAAAAGAGCTCAATCAAAATTAAGCGAATAGTATAGTATTTTGGGTTCTAAGATTATCTTAGAACCCAATTTTAGGAGAAATTTATGAAAAAAAAGTATCAAAAACTATCTGATAATAGCTATTCTTTTGTTTTAACAATTCCAGCAACTTTATTAACAGTGGTTTTTATAATTGTTCCAATTATTCAATCATTAATTATGAGTTTCCAAAAATATGGTGTAAAAAATATTATCAGTGGTAAACCAGGGACTTGGAATAATTTTAGAAACTATACAAAATTATTTGAATCTAATCAGATACCAGAAGCTGCTTATCATACAATTTGGTTTGTATTATTTGTAATAATGTTTCAATTTTTAATAGGTATGGCGTTAGCTTTAGTATTAAATAAAGAATTTAAAGGTTCAAGATTTTTTAGATCAATAATGATGACCCCTTGGGTTGTTCCTACAGTTATTTCTGGTCTTATCTGGATGTGGCTATTCCAACCTCAATATGGATTTACAAAATATTTTATTTCAATTCTTAGTTTTGGACAAGTAACAGATTTAGCTATTTTAAATAATCCTAGAACAGCTTTAGGTGGTATTGCTGTTGCTGCTCTTTGGAAACAAATTCCATTAACAACTCTATTGTTATTAGCTGGGTTGCAAAATGTCCCCAAAAGCACATTAGAAGCTGCTACTATAGATGGTGCAGGTGCTATTAGACGATTTTTTTCAATAATTATTCCATATTTAGCACCAGTTATAAAAATTACAATTTCAATGGCTATAATAGAAAACTTCAAACAGTTTCCTCTCTTTTGGACTATGACAGGAGGTGGCCCAAATGGATCTACAACAAACTTTGCAATCTTAAGTTATCGAGAAGCTTTTGTTTCAATGAATTTAGGTTCAGGTGCTGCTGTTACAACAATGTGGATGATTATGATGATAGTTATTGTTGGATTATATCAAAAGTACTTTAAAGTACAAGATTTAAGTTAGGGAGAAAGTTATGAAAAAAAGATTACCTACAATTTTAAAGTTTATTGTTTTAGCCCTAATTATGCTATTTTTATTATTTCCAATTTATTGGATGTTAATTACATCCTTTAAAACAAATATGGAAGCTTATTTATATCCACCATCATTTTTCCCTAAAACAGTAGTGTTAGATGCATTTATAAGTTTGTTTAGTGAAAATAATGAGTTTTTTGTATATTATTTTAACAATTTTTTAGTTTCATTTATTAGTGCCTTGATTACATGTTTTGTTGCAATCTTTGCAGGATATTCAATTGCAAGATTTAATACAAAATGGAGCAAAACATTTGTGGCTATATTATTATCATCTCAAATGTTTCCAATAATTTCTAGAATGATTTCTTTATATTCAATGATGTCTAATATGGGCATTATTAATACACGATTAGGCTTAATATTAGCAATTGTTGCTGCTCAAGTTCCTTTTTGTTGTTTATTATTATCGAGTTTCTTTATTAATATTCCTAGAGAAATTGAAGAGGCTGCTACGGTAGATGGGGCTTCAAGAAATACAATTTTATTTAAACTTTTAACACCATTAGTTACTCCGGGTATTTTAGCAGTTGGAATATTTGCTTTTTTAAAGACATGGGATGACTATCTTCATGCTGCAACACTTATTCAAAGTGATAATTTAAGAACACTCTCAGTTGGTATTAGTCTTAGGTATTTAGGAGAATTATCATACGATTGGTCTCTAATTAATAGTATATCTGTAGTTGGAACATTGCCAATGGTATTAGTATTTTTCTTTTTTCAAAAATATATGGTTAAAGGCTTAGTAGCTGGAGCTGTAAAAGGCTAAGCTTAAAGAAGGTAATATGAAAGATAAAAGACAAGTTGTTTTTATTATGACAGATACAACAAGATGGGATATGCTTGGCTGTTATGGTAATAAAGATATGAAAACCCCTAATTTAGATAAGTTAGCTAAAGAAGGTGTAAAATATAATAAAAATTATTCGACTCAACCAGTATGTGGTCCTGCAAGAAGTGCAATATTTACAGGGCTTTATCCTCATTCAAATGGTGGAATTACAAATACTGTTTCATTAACTGATGGTGTAAAAACTATTGGAGAATATTTATCACCAAATAATATTTCTTGTGCATATATAGGGAAATGGCATCTTGATGGTGGAGATTATTTTGGAAATGGTATATGCCCAAAGGGCTATGATAAAGATTATTGGTATGATATGAGATGTTATATCAATGAATTAAGTGATAATGAGAAGTTGATTAGCAGAAAAGAAGAGAGTTCCTTAATGGATGGTGGGATTGATGAAGAATTTACATTTGCCCATCGCGTTAGTGATAAAGCTCTTGATTATATCGATAAACATAGTGATGATGATATGTTTTTATGTGTTAGTTATGATGAACCGCATCAACCTTATTTGTGTCCAGAACCTTATGCATCAATGTATAAAGATTATGAATTTCCTAAAACTCCAAATTATTA
>CAZPTG010000282.1:0-2993 GCA_964589355.1 uncultured Spirochaetaceae bacterium | reverse complement strand
ATCTTTCCATATTACTAGGGGAACCAACATCCATAGCATTTGCTAATGTCTTAACACTTGCTCTAGGCTCATAAACTCCACTTTCTAAATAATTAGGAATAGTTTTGTTTGCATTAACAGCTAAAACAATTGATTCAATTGGGACTCCTGTACTAAAAGCCCAATAAGCTGCACAACTATTTCCAACATTCCCACTAGGAATAATGATATTAGGATTTTCATTATACATTGAATTAAACAAATGTGAGGCATAAACATAATAAACACTTTGAGGTAATAAACGTCCTAAGTTAATAGAATTAGCACTAGTTAGTCCATATTTTTCACTTAAATCTTTATCCATAAATGCATCTTTAACCATTTTTTGACAATCATCAAAAGATCCATCAACTTCATATGCTTGAATATTTTCACCCAAAACTGTTAATTGTTTTTTTTGTCTATCACTTACTCTACCTTTTGGAAATAACACTTTGACATTTATTCCCTCTTTTTTATAAAAAGCAGAAGCTACAGCACCACCAGTATCACCACTAGTAGCTACCAATATTGTTAATTCTTTTTGTGTTTTTTTGATAATTTTTTCAAGAGAAGCTGCTAAAAACCTTGCTCCAAAATCTTTAAAAGCAGCAGTAGGACCATGAAATAATTCTAGAACACTTAATTTATCAGCTAATTGAACTAAAGGAACATTAAATGTAAAAGCTTCCATACAAATTTCAGCTAAATCATTTATACTTATTAATTTATCATTTTCAAAATATGGAGCTAATACTTCAAATGCCATCTCTGGATATGAAGAAATGCTATTTACATTCATATTTACTAATGATGGAAATTTTTTTGGAACATATAAGCCACCATCATCAGCTAATCCTTTTAGAATGGCCTCGCCTGCTGTTACTTCTTGAGATAATCCCCTTGTTGATACAAAATCCATTAATAACTCTCCTTAAACTCTTGCACCTAAATATGCTGCTAATCTTAATATATCAGAGAAAACTCCACCAGCTGTTACTTCTCTCCCTGCTCCAGGACCTTTAATAACTAGAGGTTGAGTAGAATATCTATCTGTTGTAAAACAAATTACATTATCTGTTCCACTTGCTTGAGAAAATGGGTGAGTCATCAAATACCCTTGTAATTTAACACTACATTTTCCATTTTCATCTACACTACCTACATAGCAAAGTCTTTTATTTTCTTTTTTTGCTTTTATAAATTTTTCATAAATAGGAGTATCAAGTTGTTCTAATTTTTCCATAAATTCTTCAACAGGTAATTGAGTCAATTCAATTGGAACTAAACTTTCAATCGGCATATCACTTACTTCAACTTCATAGCCTAACTCTCTAGCTAATATAACAGTTTTTCTAGCAACATCCATACCAGATAAATCATCTCGAGGATCTGGTTCAGTATATCCCATTTCCTTAGCTTTTTTTACTAAAGCACTAAAATCAGTACTTCCATCATAATTATTAAATAACCATGCTAATGTACCTGAGACTATTCCCTCAATCGATTTTACTTTATCACCTGTTTGCACTAAATCTTTTAATGTTTTTATAACAGGAAGCCCTGCTCCAACTGTAGTCTCATAATAGAATCTTCTACCAGTTTTTAAACAGGTATTAAATAAATCTCTAAAATATTCTATAGATGCTGTACCAGCTTTTTTATTTGGAGTAACTATGTGCATCCCATTATTCATCCAATCAATATATTTTGAAGCAAGTTCACTTGAAGAGGAACAATCTACAATTGCTCTATGTGGGAAATATGTTGCACCAACATGCTTTGTGAACTCATCCATATCTAATTTTACACTATTATTTTTAAAATTTTCATGCCAATTGTTTAAATCAATACCGTCTTCATTTAGAAGCATATATCTACTACTAGCAATACCTCTAATTCTAAGATCAATTCCAAATTTTTCATATAAAAAATTTGATTCTTTTGCAAGTTGATCTAATAATGTTCCACCAATATTTCCAGGTCCAATTAAACCAATAGATAAAGCTTGTTTTGACAAAAAGAATGCAGCATGTAAAGCTCTTAAAGCTCTTTTACTATCTTTAGAATTAATAACTGCACTAATATTTCTCTCACTAGCTCCTTGAGCTATTGCTTTTACATTAACGTTTACCTTTCCTAAAGAACTAAAGAATTTACCAGCAACACCTTTTTTTCCTGCCATATTATTACCAACGGCAGCAATTACAGCTAAATCTGTTACACATTCAATAGCATTTATAATGTCTTCTCTTAATTCTTCATTAAAATTAATGCTTATTGCTTCAATTGCCATATTAGCTTGCTCTTGAGGAACTGCAAGTGAAATTGAATACTCAGAAGAAGCTTGGGAATATAATATTACAGAAACCCCAGCACTTTTTAATGCATCAAATACTTTTGAAGAAAATCCAACTCTTCCACTTAACCCTGCACCTTCAATATTTATAAGAGCAACGTTATGAACAATAGAAAAACCTTTAACACTTTGACCGTTATTTGAGTTTTCACAATTATTAATTAATGTTCCATCATTATCAAAATTTTTCCAACATCTTAGTCTTACATTAATTCCCTTAGATATTGCATAAACAATTGCTTTTGAATTTATTAATGATGATCCAAAAAAAGATAATTCAGTAGCTTCTGAATAGCATAAATTCTTAATTACTGTAGCACTTGGAACTTCACTTTCATTTGCCGTTGTTAATAAAGATTTTGAATTCCAAAATACTAAATTTTTTGTATTAAATTTAACTGCAAGCTTTGATGCAAATATTTCAGCATTAAAACTTTCTTTTACTTTATGAATTGCAGGAGTAACAATTGTTAAATCTCCAATATCTGAAGATTTTAATAATTCTATTTCTTTAGAATTATAAGAGCTAACTTTTTCACCAGCTCCTTCAACCATAACTTTAACAATACTACTTATCCAAGTTCCAACTATATAATCAAAGAAACCTAAAGTACCG
>CAZPTG010000281.1:0-3054 GCA_964589355.1 uncultured Spirochaetaceae bacterium | reverse complement strand
CACAATATTCAGTGTTATTAATAAATTTAATACTACATGTATTATTTTCTTCACAGGATGGAATATTTTCTTCTGTACAAGCAAAGAATATTAAGGTAATAAGTATGAAAAATAGGTATTTCATATACGCTATTATTTGGTATAACAAGTTAAATTACTATTATGAAGCAAGATTATTTATTTCCTTTTATTTAAGGCACAAGCTAAGCATTTATTTTAAATTGAATTGCTCGGATTAAAGTCCGAGTTAGAATGAAAGGTTTAATAATTACTTATCCATTCTGCTCATCTTACAAACAAAAATTTTAAAGTTTTCCCAATCTTTATCATTTTCAAAATCTTCATCAAAATACTCCCAATAATATTTATTCTTTGATATTTCAATAGCATAAAATGCAAACATGTCTTTTGCCATTTTGTTAGTTATAAATCTTCCCTTTCTGAGAAATTCTATTTCTTCATAAAAACCAAGAAAATAATAAAAATCAGACTTAGTAATACATCTCTCTTCAATTTGATTTTGCAGATTATTATTTGATTGCCAATCCTGCACATGACATACTATTTTCCTTATAGACTCGTTCTCTTTAAGTTTCTCTCTATATTTAATAAATTTATCATAAGCTTGCAATTTCCTGTTTTTACGGAATTGTAAAATTGCAATTATTAAAGAAAATATAGCCCAATAGTCTTAATAATTAAATCAGTATTTTCCATAACCTTATTTTTTTTCTTGCCAAAGAGTTCTTTTGCCATCAAGATAAAATCCATCCTTTTTACTTTTACGAAATTTGAAGATATCATTTGAATTATCATCAAATGTTATATTAACATAAATACTTCCATTTTTTTCAATCTCAATTTTATATATTCCTGTCCAAGTTTTAAACAACTCCCACCCACGAATACCATAATTCATACCATATAATTCCTGCTTAAACATTTTACCATCAAAATAATATCGTCGCAGCTCATAAGTTTTATAATTTAATGATGATAAATCTTTGAACTCCCACATATAAGTTTGTAAAATATTATCAATATTTTCAGAGATTTTATAATTAATGTTTACTTTTAAATCCTTTATAGTGTTTAAGGAATCAAAATTTTCTTTGAATTCAGTATCTTCATTTAATTTATATTTATTCGTTATTGAATCAAAGCAGATAACATGTTGTTCATTTACTATGTCTGTTGAAATCAAGCTATCTGAAATGACTTTATTCATGCAATTGCAATAATCGCTAACCGCCTTATCGGATTTTGAACAGGAAAAAATTAATGTAAATAAAGAAAACCCCAAAAATAAATGTTTTAATAATTTCATATTCTTACTGTTTATTAGTTAATAATACTTAAATATTTTAGAAACATTTGATTAAGTTAATATTTATTTATCCAACATTTTAAATGTTTTTATTCAAGGAATTGATGTTTCCTATTTTTTATAAAGTTTAGAATATAATATTTCATTGGTACTTACATCATATATTATTAATTTGCAATTATTGGCTTTTAGATAAGGCCAAACGTCGGCGGTTGTTGTGTATTGAAGATCTTCATTTAACTGAAATAGTATTTTTATTCTAAGACGACTACCTGATTCTTCAATTTTGCTTCCAATGTTAGTATCAGTTGGAAGAAAAAGAATATTATAGTCTGTACCTGAAGAATATCCGCCTAAAGAAGATAACTTTTTTCCAAGATTTGTAAATGGAATATTTTCAAAAAAAACTCGGTTGACTACTTTAGGCAATACGGTACTAAAATAATCAATAGATGAAGAGCCAGGAAGATCATAAGTATTAAAATATATTGTAAAACCTTTCTTTTCCAAATCGTAATTAGTTATGGCAAATAAATCGCCAAGAGACAATTCTCCTTTTGAAGAAGTAAAATCAAGGTCAATCATATAAATTTTAGATAATTCTTCAGACTTTAATAATTTCTTTTTGGTTATTAACTCATCAAATTCGGTTGAGTTTTGAAAATTTTCCATTTGTAATGGAGTTGAATATTTATCTTGTAGGTCAAATAAAGCTAATAAAGAACTAACAGAGTATTCATCTTCTATTGTTAAAGCTAATTTCAGATACTTAATATGATTTTCATTAGAGAAAGGATTAAATTCCATAAATTGAGTAGCAAAATCATTTATATCACGAGGGTTGAGTCTTGTTTCATCTGTTTTTAATGTTTCCAACAACATAGGTCTTGCTGCCTGCAATATGTCTGGTTTTGCTTTTTCATAAAGAATAATAGAAGGTCTAAAACCAATTCTTTCGAGATATTGGGCTTTTCTATTACCACTTAAATATAACTTTGATTTATTATCTAAATTAGCTAGAGAATCACGCTCTTTTATTAGAAAGTCTTTATAAAAATAAAAACTATCTCTGAATTCTAAAAAAAGTTTTGGGTCATTTGAACCTATTGCTTTATTATACATACGTTCAACATTTTGGTTAATCTTATGAATATTTGCAACATTTATAGGATGATTTTTCGGGTGATTAGTAATGTCATCCCAAAACCGCCAATCAGTATTACTGTAAATATCAGTAACATCTTTTAAAAATAAATGCAATTTTTGACTTTTAATCGAATCTAAGCCGGTAATCTGAGAGTATTTATTAATAAAAGATTCACAATTATTTTTATTAGGCTTAGCCATAATAATTAAATAATCTGAATTTGCTTCTTTAAAAATTACATCTAATGCTGATTGAGAAGGTTCTTGACTAAAGCAAAGTGAAGTTGAGAAAACAATAAATATCAATATAAAAAATCTTTTCATAGCATATTTTTTATTAGTTAAACATAACTGAAGTTACGATTATATTTTATAACAGTTACCAACAATTATTTAAACACCCATTTCCAATGATGAACGTATGGTATTGTTTATTTAACGTTTTCATCTGGATGAGAAACGCTTGCAAATCATCGGAAATAAAAACATGATATTCTGTCGAATTAGGTATTTTTATTTTTTTGATTCAAAACAAAGTTTTATCTTCATATAACTGTTTTAATAAATTTTTATGAAATAAA
>CAZPTG010000280.1:0-3054 GCA_964589355.1 uncultured Spirochaetaceae bacterium | reverse complement strand
GGTGGTTGTGGTTGTGGATGCTGTGGACCATCTTCGAATACAGACAATGCATGTGCTAACGCAGACGGAGGATTAACATCTCCTCCAAATAATGGGGATGGAAGTGGAACTATTTGCAAATCTTGATAACTTATTCATTTTACACAATTTTAAGTTATCAATAAAAAGTTAAAGCCAGATAAATACCAGTCTGGCTTTTTAAAATCTTAATTAATTTTTACATGAAAGCTGTTATCCCATTTAATACTCAAAATTATAATTATTTATATTTCTACAATAATAAAGTTCTTACTATAAGTCATCCTGTTTTATGCGAAATGATTGAAATTTTTAATGCAAAAAATTTTGATACTCCCAAGCAATTAGAACCTTATCTGAAGACATTGGAAGAAAAATACAAGAAAAGAAATGTAGATTATTATTTTAATTTGTTAATGACTTTTTATAAAGCTGGCTATCTTGATAATACTTCTTTTGAAGGTAAGTTTCTTAGTCGAATAGAAAATAATGATTTGAATAAATTAATTTCTAATGTTAAACAAGTAACTTTTGAAGTTACCGAAAAATGTAACTTGCAATGTGAATATTGTGGTTATGGAGATTTATATGATGGTTATTCTCCAAGAAAACGAGAAAATCTTCCTTCAAATTATGCAATAAAACTGTTAGATTATTTATCTGAATTTTGGAACTCAGATGAAAATACATCGCATGATAGAATTACATATATAAGTTTTTATGGAGGTGAACCTCTATTAAATTTTAAATTTATAGAAGATATTGTTCAGTATTCAAATAAATTAAATTTGAAACATAATAAGATTGTTTTTTCAATGACTACAAATGCTGTACTTTTAAAAAAGCATATAAAATTCCTTGTTAAACATAATTTTCATATATTAATTAGTATTGATGGTAATAGCAAGAATCATTCTTATAGGAAATTTCAGGATGGAACTAATTCTCATCAGATTGTCGTAGAAAACATTCGCTATATACAAGATAATTATCCTGATTTTTTTGATAGAAGAATTAGTTTTAATGCTGTTTTGCATAATAGAAACTCTATTGATGAGATTACAGACTATATTGAAAAAACATTCGGGAAAATACCTGCTATAGGAGAACTGAGTACCTCAGGTATATCAAAAGATAATCAGAAAAAGTTCTGGGAAACATACAATAACTTTACTGAGTGTCTTCATGAAAGTGATAATTATGAAAGCTTAAGTGAAAAGCTTTTTATGATAATACCAAAAGGTAAGTATTTAACTAATTTCTTGATGAAAGGGATTTACTATAATAAAGATGATTATAATGATTTAATATACGATAAACATAAGATTTTTTCTCCTACTGGTACTTGTGCTCCTTTCTCAAAAAAAATATTTGTTACCGCTCAAGGCAAACTACTTGCATGTGAAAAGATTGAACATAAATATGCCCTTGGAAAAGTAACTAATTCCGGTGTTGATATTAATTTTTCAAAAATAAAAGATTTATATAATATTAATTATGATAAGATGTACAATCTTTGTTCCAAATGTTATATCTCTGCTAATTGTGTACAATGTATGTTTTTTCTGGATTTAAATAAAGAGAAAATAACTTGTAATGGATTTACAGGATATGAAAATTATAGAATACTACTACAAAATATAATGACTTATCTAGAAGACCATCCAGAGAAAAAACATGAGATTCAGAGAAAATATGTTTTTTCATTTTAATAAATATAAATTATTCATATTAACTAAATATTATGTACTACTTTTTTTTATATCCATTTGTTCATATTTCAGTAAACCAGGGAGTTTTTCTTTACAATACATTAAACAACCAATATATTGAGGATCAAAACTACGAAGTTATTGAACTTGTAAAAAAAATATTAGATAGTGAAAGTAAATGTGTTAGAATTGGTAGAAACTATTGCAACAAAGAATTTATAAAAACATTTATAGAGAAAATCAGAAATTTATATGCTGGTGATTTAATTGAAGCAACTCAGGAAAAAAATCCACCTATGCAATTAATTGAAGATCTTAAGGTTCATAAAAATAATATAGCTGTTAATAAAGAGGATATTGGTATTGATATTCTTGATTATTTAAATAAATGTTTAATTTATATTAATTCTGATTGTAATATAAATTGCACTAATTGTGACAAAATGTATAAACAATTTACTTTTTGTAAAAGGAATAAAAATAATAATTATATAAAATTTAATATTCTGAAAGATATAATAAATACACTTTTAGTTATAGATGTACAAGAGATTTATATTTCAGGTGGTGATTTATTTGCGTATCCTTTTATTGATGAGCTTATAACATATATTAAAGAAAATAGAAAAGATATTACATTTATAATAAATCAAAAGCATATTACAAAGTATACGGAGACAGTAATTAAGGAAAAGATGACTGGTCTTAGTATTAAATTATTAATAGATGATTTAGATTTTTTTATTTATAATAATTCATATATTCAACTATTACTTGAAAAATTAAATGTTTCTTATCAATTTACTATTGAATCCGAAAAAGAAATTTGTAAACTTGAAATTATTGCAGAAAATATCCCAGAAGACGCTATAGAAATTGTTCCTTTTTTCAATAAAAACCTTTATTTTTTTAAGAACCTGGTTTACATTACCAAAGAAGCTCTATTTGAAGAAAATCACTCTTTAAATTCTATTCTTACAAATAAAGTTATAAATAGCAATTTCTTTGGTTCGTTAATAATAGATAGTGATCTAAAAGTTTATTCTTCTTTTAACAAACCTTGGTTGGGGGAAATAGGAAAGAATTCTTTTCAAGAATTAATTTATAAAGAGATAAGTAATATTTTAACCTGGAAGTTAACCAGAGAGCATTTACCTGTATGTAAAAATTGTAATTACTGTTTTTTATGCCCAGCACCAAGTAATTATGAGATAGCTTTAAACAAATCAAATTTATGTCATGTAGATATTAATAAATCTATAAATACAATCACTCTCATCCGAAAGTTTAAATTTTAAAAAGCCCGAAGAATCCAATATTTTTG
>CAZPTG010000279.1:0-3072 GCA_964589355.1 uncultured Spirochaetaceae bacterium | reverse complement strand
TAAGGTTATTTTTAGCATATCACATTCATCTCTATCACCGTAAGATTCAGGGAGATTAGAAAATGTTTTTGGTTTTGAATGAGTAATTTCATAACTTTGGAATAAAAAATCTAGAGTCTCCATTCCACCGTTATAACTTATTTTTATAAAAGGTTCTCTGTAATCACCTTTTCCAACAGTAGAAATTTCTTGTTTAATTAGTCCTAAATTTAATTTACTATCTTCTTCATAAAGTGTAGAAGTGCCTGAATCTTGTTTAAATTTTGTTGTTAGTAAATCTATATTAATACTTTTTTCATTTAAATAAGCTCCATAATATAAATGTTCAAGATGTTCATTTTTGCTCCCATAAAATAAATATGTTGTGTTTGCAGTTGATAGATTAAATAACCCATTTTTTTGACTAATCATAGAAAATCTCCTTGTACTAATAGATATCTTGATTATAATTATAATAGAGAAACTAAAAATGTTCTATGTTTTTTTTGATAATAAAGGAAATGGTTGATGGATATAAGAAGAGTTAAAATTAAAGATGATGAGAATGCAACTGTGTTAAGCAACGATTTAATTAGAGCTGTAATTCAAGATTATAATGGAAGATTGATTGAATTAAGTGCTATGAATATTCATGGAGGATGGGTGAATTCTAATAAATTACATAGATTTCCATTTTCAAAGGATACTGTCAATCAAAATGTTAAACATATAAATTCTGATCCATTGTTAGAGAAATTATATGGATATCAAGTTAAACTTGATGAAGAAGATTTTAATGAAAATAATAATGATAGTGAAATAGAAAAAGAAATTATACTTAATAATATTCATAATTATGATGATTTATTAAATAAAAGTGAAACATTAAACCGAGATGAAAATACAGAATACATACAATCTATGTTTGAAGCTGATAGAGTAAAGTGGGTTGTTGAAAAATATGGAAGTGATGAAGCTACAGGTGGTGTTTGGGTTTTATCTAAAAATATAGATTTTAGAAATAAAATATGGGCAACTAAAAGATTAGATGTTGTTTTACCTAATCAACCTGTTATTTATTCAGCTTTGTATATTAAAAATATTAATGAAAAACCTATAAAATTAAATGTAGGTTTTGATAATACTATTGGATCTCCTTTCTTAGAATCAAATTGTTTAATTAATTCAAGTGCAAAGCAATGGATGAAATTTAATAATTTAAATCAAGATATGATTAATGAAAGATTAGCTGATACGGATAAATCCTTTACATTAGATAAAGCTCCCTTAAAAAATGGTGGTAATTGTGATATAAAAAATGTTAATGGAATTATTGGAACAACTGATGTACTTTATTCAAAAAATGATGATGAAAAATCTTCTCATTTGTGGTTTAGTGTAATTAATCCACGCTATCAATTATTATCTTTATCTTTTGCTCCTAAAAAAGAAATAATGGATGATATGGATATTGATTTAGATTATTTAACTATGGTCTTAGATTATGGTGGAAGAAATCAACCACCTTGGGCTCTTTATCAAGGTGGCCCTAGTAATGAATTTTCAGTTCATTTTGGAGCAAGTACTTCATATTATGGTAAAGAAGGTGGAATAGAGATTAAACCAAATGAAATAAAAAGAGTTTTATATGCAAGAAGTTTAACAACTTATGATAATTCTAGGATGAATAATAATTTTTCCTCCTTTGAATCTTTTAATCATAATATTGTATTAAAAAGAACAAAAAGCTCAATAGTTATTCCATCAGATCCTAAATTTGAAATAATTAAAAAAATTGGTGAAAAAATAATTAAGTTCAAATAAATACATATTAAAATTGGGGTATTAATGCTATTTAATCAATTAAAAGATTTTACAATTATAGATACAGAAACTACAGGCTTAGGGAATTATTCAAAATTAGTTGAATTTGGAGCTATGCAATTTAGAAATGGAAAGCCTTATAAAACTTTTAATGTTTTAATTAATCCAAAGATGAAAATGAGTGATGAAGTTATTAAAATTCATCATATAACAAATGAGATGGTAGAAAGTGCTCCACCAATCGAAGAAGTAAGTAAAGAAATTTATAATTTTATTTCTAATGATATTTTAGTAGCTCATAATGCTGCTTTTGATATTGATGTTTTAAATAGAAGATTGATATATGGATTGAAAAATTCTTATATAGATTCTCTATTAATATTCAAAAATGCTCTAAATTTAAAGTATTATAAACTTGATTATATTAGAAAGCATTTTGATATAAACTTAAAACAATCCCATAGAGCATTAGATGATGTTGAAATGCTGTATGCTTGTTTATCAAAGTTAAAAAATCCATATAATATTAAAATAGAAAATATTTCAAAAGTTAGAGGTAGTTGCCGAGCTTCTCAAATTGTAAAAACTAAAAATTTAGGTAATGAGTTGAATAATTGTCATTGTGTTGTTACTGGAGATATACCTAATATGGCTAGAAATGAAGTGTGGCAACTAATAGTAAATCATGGTGGTCTTGTAGGTAGTTCTGTAATTAAAAAAACAAGATATTTGATATTAGGCGAAGAAAACTTAGGGTATTCAAAAATTAAAAAAGCAAAGTTGAAAAAGGCAAATGGGGATTTGATTGATTTAATTTCGTTTAATGAGTTTGTTAGTCTATTTGAATTAAATAATTTGAAATAATTATAATTAAATAAAAAAAGCTTATTATTCATTATTGGATAACAAGCTTTTTTAATATTTAAAAATTGTAAAGTAGAGGTGCCAATCGGATTCGAACCGATGCATCACGGTTTTGCAGACCGTTCCCTTACCGCTTGGGTATGGCACCAAATCAACGTTTGAGAGATTACCAAATTTAGAGCTTATATTCAAGTCTAAAATCAAAAAAATAATTTTTTTTTCTTAAAAGAAAGTGATATTGTCCAAGTAAGTTGAAAGCGATAATGTCTAATAAGAGAGAAATTTCTTTTTACTTTGGATAAATATTGAGTAAAAATATTTTTCCATATAATAAAAAAATATCTATATTGAATGTTTTTGATTAAAATTTAATTATTTATGAACATTTATTTCTTGACAGTTAAT
>CAZPTG010000278.1:0-3113 GCA_964589355.1 uncultured Spirochaetaceae bacterium | reverse complement strand
AAAACCTGTAAATGATTATTTAAAATCAACAGCTTATAAAGAAAAGCTTGATAAGTTAGTTCAAAAAGAAATATCAAAGATAGAAAAGAAAAATGAAAACAGAAATACAAGTTCTAGAAAAACTTAAATCAGTAATAATTAATAAATTGGGCTCTTTTTATGATGAAGAAATCACATTAGCACAAATAACGGATATGAATATAAAAATTGATTTTCCTGATATTGATAATATGAGAAAAAATAATATGTTTTATATTCAACCTGATTATGAAACCTTAGAAGAACTTAGTATTAATAGTGATATGGCTACTATGAATATTAAGTTCTTTATTTTGTGTAAAGGCGCAAAATCACAAGAGTTAATTAAAAGAGTGTTTGCTTATTATTCAGCACTTTATGGATTGTTGAAAAACAATCAAAGCCTAGATGGTTTTATAGATTTTATAAAAATTACAGATATGGACTATTATCCAGCAGTAACAGAGATTGCAAACATTAGTGCAATTGAAGTTAGGATGGATCTTATGTGGTCTAAAGAATTTTAAAGGAAGTAGAAATGGCTTTTATAACAGGTAGTGGAACTACTATTCAAGTAGGAAAAGAAAGTGGATTTGCAATAAGTGCTAATCCTACTACTTTAATAAATCATACAAATGAAGGAATAAGTGTATCAGTTTCTAAAGGGGATGAAGGATCTCTTTTAGCAAGTAAAACACCAACAAGTAGAGACCTTTTATCAATTGGAGTTGATGGCTCTATTAGTTTTATATTAAGACCTGAGTTTGCAGGATTATTATTTCATTTAGCACTAGGTGGAAGTGATAATTGCACTCAAATAGATGAGAGTGAATGGTATAAACATAATCTTTGTTTATGTGATGTAAATCAAAATCTACCTTCAACTACAATAGTAATTGATAGAAAAGCAGTTGTTAAAAAATACCCTGGATGTACTATTTCATCTTTTTCCTTAACTTGTGCTGCAGGAGATTTTGTAAAAGGTAGTTTTGATCTTAAAGGGGTAAGAGAAGAAATAGGTTCTTTAAATACATCCATTCCTAATTTTAGTATTCCTTCCTACAAATGTATAAGTGCAACCTTTAGTGTTGGAGGAAGTATTTTTGATATTTCAAGTGCCTCTTTAAAGATTGATAATGCATTAGAAGAATCTCCTAAAACTTACTCATCAGGTTTATATTCAGGACAACCTCAACATGGAAAGAGAAGTGTAACTCTTGATTTTGAAATACCTTATAGTAGTGCAATTGAAGAATTTAAATCAAATTATCTAATAACAGAAAATAATACAGAAGTAATATTAACTTTTGCTTCCTCTATTTCAGATTATAAAATTGAAGTAATTATTCCAAACCTATCAGTCAATGATGTATCAGCAAATATAGGAGGAACAGGAATACTTACAGCATCTATTTCAGGAGAAGCATTATCCGTTGGAGATACAGAGCCAATAGAAGTAAATATCACAGATAAAACATCAACACCTTATGGAGAATAAAAAATATGTTTATAAAATCAAAAAATTATAATAATTGTGTTCAAAAAGTAAAAATAGAAATTGGAACTAATGTAGGATTAGAAAAAGATGATGAAGCTTATATTGTTTTAAAAGAATTACCTACAATTGAAATGTTAAAATTAAAAGATGCATCAGAAAAAAGTGAAAATGATATTTTAATTCTATTTAGAGAATTGTTACCTTTAATCTTAATTGAGCATAACTTTTATGAAGATGAAAAAGCTCAAAAGAAAATGTCAGAGAAGGATGTAACTTCTATTATTTTTGACTCCTTAGATTTAACAGTAAAGGTTGTGGACTCTTATACAAAAGCTAGTTTTTTTACCCGAGCAGAGAAGATAGGATAGCTTTATCTTCTCTTTGTGCTGAGGTGTTTAATGGTAGAAGAAATCAAGAATTATTTAATGAATATAAGCATTGGTTATTTTATATAACTGATATTTATCTTCCTATTTGTGATAGTGAAACAGGAGATTTTAGATCTCTTCCTTTTGATGGCTCAATCATGAATCAACCTTATATGAGTATGCAAATACTAAAATTAATCCAATTAAATTATAGAAAGTTTTTGTATGAGAAAATGCAAAAAATAAAACAAAAGAGTAAATAGCCAGCTTTATGCTGGTATTTTTTTTAGGATATAGAAATGGCAACACAAGCAAAAGTAATAATTAAAGGTCAAAACAATATAGGCCAAGCTACAAAATCTGCTGCTAATGATTTGTCTGCTTTAAAAAATACAGTATCAAAGTTTGGATCTACTCTTAAATCAGCCTTTGCAGTAACTGCAGCAATCGCAGCAATTCAAAAATTAGGGTCTGCCTGTAAAACTGCTTTAACTGAAGATTTTGGTGAAGCAAATAGAGCTTATAAACAATTAGCTATAGCTCTCGGAGATACTGATGCTTACAACTCAGTTTTAGAAACTGTTGATACCTTAGCTAAGAAAACCTTAACAGCTAATGGGGACATTGAAGAGATGGTAGCCGAGCTTGCTGCTCTTGGTAAAAGCTCTGATGAAATAAATAGTATTTCAACAGCTGCTGTTTCTCTTTCGAATGTAACAGGTAAAGATTTAAAATCTTCAATGACTACTTTATTAAATACCTTTAATGGAACAACAACTCAATTAGAGAGATTAGGTGTTAATCTTGATGGAGTTACCAAAGAAGAGTTAAGCCAGGGTGCTGCAATTGATTTAGTTATTGAAAAACTAGGTGATTACTCTGATAAAATGGCTGAAGAGGATTCTAATCAGCATTTAAAAAATATGAGTGAAACCTGGGGAGATATTAAAGAAAAAATCGGTGGTGTTATCGATTTTAACTTTGGCCCTTGGATTGCTAAACTTGATACAGGCTTTGAAGATTTAGGACAGAGAATAAATAAAATCACTATATATGTTGGTGCTGCTATTAAGAACTTTCCAAAAGTATTTAGTTTAACCCTTTCTACTTTATGGGAAATGGTAAAGAAAACCTTTGAGTGGAATTCAATAAAAACAATATTTATTACAGCAATAAAAAATATCGGAATACTTGTAATGGAGATGGTAAAAGAAGTATTTGGAGCAATT
>CAZPTG010000277.1:0-3122 GCA_964589355.1 uncultured Spirochaetaceae bacterium | reverse complement strand
TTATATATTGAAACTGAATTTAATCTTTTTAGATATTCATCAGTTTTATTTAGCCATTTTTCAATATTTTCTTTAGTATCAGTTTCAACAGCTTCTTCTAATAAAAATGGTCCAATAGATACTCTTTGTAAATCAATTAAATATCCTCTAGAATTACAACTTATTGCTAAATCTCTAGCTATTGATCTTATATAAGTACCTTTTGATACATTAATTTTACAAACTAAATCTTTGTCATTAAATGATATAATTTCAAAACTATATATATTGATAGCTCGTTTAGGCATTTCAACAACTTGATTTTTTCTCGCCATTTTATAGGCTCTTTTACCATCTATATGAACAGCCGAAAATATTGGTGGAGCTTGTAATATTTCACCAATGAATTCATTTTCTATTTTTTCTTTTATAACATCTAAAGAGGGAATATCTGCTTTTGCAACAACTTCACCTTCAGTATCTAGAGTTGAAGTTTCTTCTCCAAATCTTATTGTTGCAATATATGTTTTATCTAATGTAGAAAAAAGCTGATTAAGCTTTGTTGTTGATCCACTTAAAACAATCATTAATCCATTAGCAAATTTATCCAATGTCCCTGCATGACCAACTTTTTTATCTACATTTCGTTTAATAGAACCTAAAGATCTAAACGAAGTTATATCTTTAGGTTTATTTGTTAAAATTATATGTGAATTATTCCCCATGATGCTCTAATGAATCTATTATATTATTAACTTTTTGAGCTTCTTTAAAAGAAACATCTGCTTTAAAAGTTAATTTAGGTGTATTTCTTGTTTTAAGAAATTTAGCTAATCTACCTTGAATAAAAGCTGAAGCTTTTTGTAAACCTACAACACTTTTATCCAAAGAACCATCTTCTAATACACTTGTAATATAAATAGTTGCATAAGCATTATCATGAGATAAATCTACTCTAGATACTGAGCAAAAAGTACTAACACTATGGTTTTTTATTTCACCTTTTACTATTAAAGTACTTATTGCTTCTTGAATCTTGGTTTCTATTCGTTTTTGACTATACTGACTCATCTTTTTTACCGTCTTCTAATTTTCTAGCAACTTCTTCTTGTTCAATTACTTCTAATTTATCTCCGACCTTTAAGTCTTGGAAATTTTCTAAGCCGATACCACATTCAAATCCAGCAGCAACATCTTTTGCATCATCTTTATATCTCTTAAGAGATGATAATTTAATCAAATGTTTACTTACTTGAATGTTATCTCTAATAACTCTTACTAAGCTATTTCTTTTAACTTTACCTTCAAGAACATAACAACCAGCAATAACACCAATTTTTGGTACTTTAAATATATCTCTAACTTCAATAGAACCAATTTCAACTTCTTTAACAAGAGGAGATAACATGCCTTCCATTGCATCTCTAACATCATCTACTACATCATATATGATATTATATTTTCTAATTTCTACTTTTTCTTGTTCTGCTAAATTTAAAGCTCTAGGAGTTGGTCTTACATTAAATCCAATAACTAAAGCATCTGAAGCTGAAGCTAATGTAATATCACTTTCAATAATAGCACCAGCACTAGCTCTTATAACATTCAATCTAATTTCAGATGTAGATAATTTTTCTAATGAAGATTGTAATGCTTCAACTGAACCTTGAACATCACCTTTAATAATAACATTTAAGTTTTCTATGCTACCTTCTTTAACTTTATCAAATAAAGTATCAAGTGAGAATTTATTACCAGCTTTATTTGCTCCAAGTCTTTCTAATTCTTGACGTTTAGAACCAACCTGTCTAGCTTGCTTTTCATCCGCAGTAACTTGGAAAGGATCCCCAGCTGATGGAATATTTGATAAACCAATTATTTCAACAGGTGTTGATGGGCCAGCTTCATCAATTTTTTTACCAGTATCATCAAACATAGCTCTTACTCTACCTGAATAAATACCAGCAACATAATAATCGCCTTGTCTTAAAGTACCTCTTTCAATAAGAACTGATGCAACAGTACCTCTTCCTTGGTCAATTCTAGATTCAATAATTTTACCTTCAGCTCTACAATCTGGATTAGATTTTAATTCTAAAATTTCACTTTGTAATAGGACTGTATCTAATAAATCATCAATACCTTCATTTTTTAGAGCAGAAATCTTACAATATAATGTTTGACCACCCCATTCTTCTGGCATTAAACCTAAATCAGATAATTGCTGCATAACTCTATCAGGATTAGATTCAGGTAAATCACATTTGTTAATTGCTACAATGATTGGTACTTTTGCAGCTTTAGCATGGTCAACAGCTTCACGAGTTTGTGGCATAACACCATCATTTGCTGCAACTACTAATATAACAATATCAGTTATTTGTGCACCTCTAGATCTCATCATAGTAAATGCAGAGTGACCTGGTGTATCTAAGAATACAATATCACCTTTTTCTTCTTGTAATGAAACTTTATATGCACCAATATGCTGAGTAATTCCACCAAATTCTCCACCTGCAACATTAGTAGACCTAATTGCATCTAATAATTTAGTTTTACCATGGTCAACATGCCCCATTATTGTAACAATAGGTGCTCTAGTTTGTAAATCATGTACTTGATCTTCTTCACTTTCAATTAAAGTTTCATCATATAAAGAAACAAGATTTACTTTACAATTATACTCATTTGCAATAATTTCAGCAGTTTCATGATCAATTTGTTGGTTAATTGTAACCATACTACCCATAGTTAATAATTTAGCAATAATATCATTTGCTTTTAAGTGCATTTTTTTAGCTAAATCAGCTACAGTAATTGATTCCATAATATCAATTGATTTTGGAACTGATGCAAGTTTTGCTGCAACTTGTTCTCTTTTTCTTTGAATTTGGAATTCTTTTTCTTGTTTTGCATCACGTTTTTGATAAGAATTGTTTTTCTTTTTATAATTTTTACTCTTTGGTTTTGTTTTATTAAAATCTGTTGGTGCTGGGGCACTGTTTGGATTTTTGTTTGTAAAACGAGGTCCATTATTATTATTATTTCTTCTGAAATTATTATTATTAGTATTATTTCTATTATTGAAATTACTTCTATTATTATTATTGTTGTTGTTGTTGAAATTTCTATTGTTATTAGAA
>CAZPTG010000276.1:0-3132 GCA_964589355.1 uncultured Spirochaetaceae bacterium | reverse complement strand
TTATCAATACCATTTTCAATGTTTGCTACAGCACTATTAGTTATTCCTGATAATTTTTCATATAATGCACTTTGATTTAAATCGTCAAAATAGACACTTCTATTATGATAGCCTTTGTCGTCTATTGAATTTTCATCTAAATTCATGACATTTTTAAGTGAATCTTTTAATCTATAATAATCATCTTTTTCTATTAAAAATTTATGCTCGTTTCTTAATTTCATAATTACCTCTAATAAACATAAAAATCTTTAACACCGTAGCAATAAATATTTTTTTCCTTGTCATAATAAATATCAAAAGCATCTGATTTATTATCATTAATATCATAGATCAATACTCGATAATAATAATGATTAGGTTCTAATTTATCGATAATAATTTCATTATCGAGTAAATTCTCTTTCTTATATATTATTTGTTTAAATTCAGGATCTTTGCTTATTTCAAAATCATAATAAATTGGATCAT
Source organism: uncultured Spirochaetaceae bacterium (assembly GCA_964589355.1). Lineage (GTDB taxonomy): Bacteria > Spirochaetota > Spirochaetia > Sphaerochaetales > Sphaerochaetaceae > Pleomorphochaeta. The sequence goes on along the minus strand of CAZPTG010000276.1, from coordinate 2,661 downwards.
CTTGGAAATCAAAGGATTCAGTCCAATTAAATTCTATAAAGTTCCCATTTAGGTAAGGGGATCCTAAGAAAATAGGCATAGGCCTTTCTATGCTTTTATAATATTCATCGTAATTCAATTCTATTTCATTTAATAATTCATCAAATTCTAATAAAATCTCATCAATTGTATTATCATTTATACTCATATCTGGTTCTCTTGATAAATATTCAATAGCAATAGGTTTTAAAATATCTATTTTTTCTTTAATTAATTGCTTGTTAAGAATAGCGTGCAGTTCTTCTACTTTATTACTTAATTCTTTTACATTATTTTTATTCATTAAAAATCTGTTAATAAAAATATTTCCCCAAAAGTTTGAAACACCTTTTTGCCATATTGCTCTATTCTCTTCATATCCTCCAAGAGCTTTATCATAATCCCATGGAATGAAATACCAAATATTAGAAGTTGAAGGACTATATAAGAAATAGTTTCTACTTTGGGTGTCAACATTATCACTTAAAATATTTAAAGCTAGCCATGTTAAGAAATTTTCTCTATCAAAATGCTTTTCTATTACATCATTTATATTAATATAATCATTATTAACATCATCTAGCATGTTAATTAATTTTTCATGAGTATTTCCACCTTTTATTTCTAATATTTCTTCAAAAGCATCTTTATCATAATTGGGGTTATCTTTTCGTAATAAAACATCTTCATATCTTCTAAATTCAAAATTTTCTATTTTATATAAATTACCATTTTCATCTAAATTATGATTTTCTAAATAATCTTCGTCAATGTTTTCAATTTGAGTAAATAATCCATAATCAACATAATCATTTAAATAATCACCTTTACTAAAATCTTTAATAAACATATGAACTAATTGTGTTCTAGCACTTGTAAGATTAGGAACTGATTTTATTAGTTCAAAAGCTAATTTATTTCTAATTAATAAATGATCAAAAGGGTGTTTATTTAAATTTACAGTTATATAACCATTCCAAGGAACTTTTGAATTTAAATTAATTTTATAAGACTTTCTCTCAGCAAGTCTTGAAGATTGGCCTCTTAATTCCATAGTTGCATTATATTCACTTTGTCCATATCCGTAGTAGCCACTTTTTAAAGTGCCATCTTTTCCTTCTTGGAAAATCACTTTTACTTCAGCATCATTATACTCACGATTATCTATAGAAACAGAATTCATTTGAGAGAATGTATAATTATATTTTTTATCACTTGATTTTGGATTTAAAACAGTTACATAAACTTCTTTGATTTCTTGAGTATTATCATCTTTATATATTTCTTTATTATCAGAAATTGAAGTATCAACAGTTTCAGGGTTTGTGCAAGAAACTGATAAAAAAATATATATTAATAATACAAATTTAGATACTAATCTTATCATATCTTCATTTTACCTTTATATCCCACTTGGAATATCTATCATCCATTTGGCTATATAAATAATTCCAATTATTTTTTTTTGCAATTATTCTATTTATATAATCATTAGTAAACGAAATTATATATACATCTGTCTCATATATTTTAGCATACCTTTTTAATTTTTTATATGTATATATTTTGCTTTTTTTATTATTTATATATGGGGAAATAAAATTTTCCCATAATATTGATGAAATGTATTTTTTGCTAAAACTGAAATAGCTTTCAAAGCCTCTATTTTGAAATAGGATAATATTAGGATTTTTAAGTTTAATTTCTTTTAGCAATTGTTCATATCCTGTTATAAGTTTTTCATATAAATAATTATTATCTTTATAATAATCTATCCAATCTAGAGTATCAAAAAAAATACCATCCATTTCTTTATCAATTATTCTTTTGTTTATTACATTAATTAAAACATCTCTAAAATGTTTTGAAGATAAATCTCCTAGGAAATTAGAATTGTCTAGCGATTTGAGTTTATTATTATTTTTATCTTTTAAATAATCTTCTTCATCAAGTTGATCAATTATATCATTATCCCAAGATCCAATTTCAATTAATGATATATATCCTATAACTTTTGAATTGTTATTATGTAAATAGTTTACATTTTCTTTATTAAAAAATAATGATTCAACAATATTAATATTATAATTTGCCATTTCATTTAATATTTTTTGATTAATGTCATCGTAATATATTCTATAAGTATTTATTTTTTGTTTATAAGTTATTTTTTTAATAAATACTGATACTAAAATAATTAGCAATAAAGCAAATACTATATCAAATTTTAAATACTGTTTTTCTATCATTATTTTTTCCTATATTTATAATCTTAATTTATTAGTAATTATACTATGTAATAAATATATAGTGAAATAAAGGGTAAAAATATTTTATTTTTAAAAACATTAAGTTTTTCTATCTTTTAGAAGATTTAGTTTTTTATAAATCATCAGAAAGTTGATATATTTCTTTGTAGAGCATATTTTTAGACTTTAATATAGAAAATTGGCATCTATAAAGAAATGAAAAATAATTTATAACTAGTAAAAGAGAGAAAATTATTTAATTCATACATTAAAAAAGAACAGCTCATAGGCTGCTCTTTTTTTTAGGAGGTTTCTTATTTATATATATTTTATTATTGGATTGAGTATTCAATTTGTACATTACTTGTATAATCACCTGCTGGTAAATCTTTAT
>CAZPTG010000275.1:0-3186 GCA_964589355.1 uncultured Spirochaetaceae bacterium | reverse complement strand
TTGCTCAGGATGACTTTGGTGTGTACATTATCTCAGTGTATATATTGTCTAATTTATTAATTTTTATCTATGAGTTTGTATTATAGGAATTTAAGTCATTATCAAGGTAGTAGTCATCTTGAGCGAAGTCGAAAGGTGACGGCCATATAAAGTAAGTAAATTAAAAAGAGTAAAGCAATGAGCAGAGATTATTACATATTCCAGAATGGTACTTTCAAAAATAAAGAAAATAGCCTTATATTTCAAATAAAATCTAAAAATAGTGAGAAAAAATATATACCAGTAAAAGATGTAGATAATGTATTTGTTTCAACTATGTTTTTTAATCTTTGTTTATATATATCAATTAAAACAAATCCGATGGCCTTATCATTTTCATCAAATATATATCTAAGCATTATTAGAGAAACATTGTTGTTAGAGTTAAATCCATTATTTGATAATATTTTAGTATATTTAAAAGGTTTTGATTCCATAAGAGGGGAAGCCATATCTAAAATTGTGAAATGATTTCTTAAATCATATTCTTCAGATAATGGGTGAGTTGAAAATCTAATATTACCATCAATACTTGTAACAACAGCTGCAGCATGATATGTATCACCTTTCATAGTGGAAAAAATTGTTGAATTTATTTCACTAATGTATTTATTATTATTATATAGAGAAGGATTCTTTAATAAATTAATAATTTTTTCATTTTTTGAAAGAGCATATGCTTTGTGTCTATATTCTTCAAATATGGATTCAATTTTAGTTTCTTGAATTTTTGTCAAAGTGTTTATATTTAATTTCAACCCATCAATAACTTTTTGTTTTGCTATTGTAGATGAAACAATTGAAAAGCTGATAATTGGGATTGAAATTAAAATAAAAAAATATATAAATAATCTTGTAAATAATGTTGTTTTTATTTTTTTCATATAGTCCATATTAAATGTATAATAAATAGATTGCAATAATAATAAAATAACTCTTAAAAAATATTGTATAAATTTGAAACTTGTAATTTTATTTCACCCTATTTAAAAAAAATTGCAAAAATCATAATTAATGCTTGTCAAATATTAAGTAAATATATGGAAAAATAATAAAAAATATAAATAATAATTTTTTTTTATAAAAAATTTATTATAAAAATCGTAATAAAATAAAAGTAAAAAAACGACTATGAAAACGGAGCATAGATAATGGCATTTGTCAGAAACTAATACTTTAATTTATCTAACTTCTTAATAAATGTTATTATTTTAACTAAAATAAGCATATTAGAATATTTATCAAGTATGTTTTTTGTTTGTTTTCCATTATATATTAAAAAATATAATCAAATTAAAAGCTTAAAATCAATATTTCTATTATTTATAGAACAGGTGTTATTTGACATATTAAAATATACCGTTTATATTTGAGTTGAAATAAAATTAGAATTGGATATAAGTTGGTTTTTACCTTTTAATTCAATATATTACATGGAGGGATTTCATGATAGTCGGTAAATCTGTTAACAGGGTAGATGCAAAGGCTAAAGCTAATGGTACAGCCAAATATGTTGGTGATTTAGTTGATGCAAATGCTTTAGTAGCTAAAGTATTACATTCTACTATAGCCAATGGTAAGGTTTTATCTTTTGATTTAGATGAAGCTTTAAAAGTTCCAGGAGTAGTTAAAATCGTAACTTGTTTTGATGTTCCAGATAAACAATTTCCTACCCCAGGTCACCCATGGTCAACTCATAAAGCACATCAAGATATTTCAGATAGAAAGTTATTAAATACTAGAGTTCGTTTCTATGGAGATGATATTGCAGCAGTTATTGCAGAAGATGAAATTTCAGCATCTCAAGCTCTTAGTTTAATAAAAGTAGATTATGAAGAATATGAACCATTATTAACTTATGAAGATGCAATGAAAGATGGTGCTAGAGCAATACATGAAGAAAAACCTAACAACGTTGTAGTTCATAGTAATTATGAAATGGGAAATTATGAAGAAGCTTTAAAAGAAGAAGGTTTAATTAAAGTTGAAGGTGTATATGAAACTCCTATAGTTTCTCACTGTCATATTGAAAATGCTGGCTCCTATGCATATATGGAATCCGGACGAGTTGTTGTTGTATCTTCAACACAAATTCCACATATTGTACGCCGTGTTATATCACAAGCTTTAGATTGTGGTATGGGAAAAATCAGAGTTGTAAAACCATATATAGGTGGTGGTTTTGGTAATAAGCAAGATGCACTTACTGAACCTTTAAACGCTTTTTTAACTACTGTTGTTGGTGGTAGATGTGTTAAATTGTTCTATACAAGAGAAGAAACTTTTGTATGTACTAGAACAAGACATGCTATGAAATTTTTTATTGAAAGTTATGTTAGAAAAGATGGAACTTTTGCAGCTAGATATATTAAAGCTTATTCAACACAAGGTGGTTATGCTTCACACGCTCATGCCTTAGTTGCTAACGCAGTTAATGGTTTTAGAATGATGTATCCAGTTGGTGCTGTTAAAGGCGATGCTTATACAGTTTATACAAACCTTCCTACAGCAGGTGCTATGAGAGCCTATGGTATTCCTCAAATTGGTTTTGCTCTTGAAGCTCATGTAGATGATATTTGTAAAAAGGCAAATTTTGATAAAGTTGAATTCAGACGTAAAAACATGATGCAAGTTGGTTTTGTAGATCCAGTTACAACTATTACATGTCATTCTTCAGGTTTAGATGAATGTATTACTAGAGGTAAAGAATATGTTAAATGGGATGAAAAGATAAAAGAATATCAAAACCAAACAGGTGATGTTAGACGTGGTGTTGGTATGGCTTTATTCTGTTATAAAACAGGTGTTTACCCAATTGCATTAGAAACAAGTGCTGTTAGAATGGTATTAAACCAAGATGGATCTATTCAGGTACAAATGGGTGCAACAGAAATTGGACAAGGTGCTGATACTGTTTTTGCACAAATGTCTGCTGAAACTGTTGGATTAACTTTAGATAAAGTTAATATGATATCAACACAAGATACTGATATAACCCCATATGATACTGGAGCTTATGCATCTCGACAGACTTATGTTTCAGGTATGGCTGTAAAGAAAACTGCACTTTCACTAAAGAAAAAGATTTGTGATTTTGCTGGTTATATGCTAAATAGAGATGTAGAAGATTTAGATGTTGAAGATAAT
>CAZPTG010000274.1:0-3231 GCA_964589355.1 uncultured Spirochaetaceae bacterium | reverse complement strand
AATTCTTCCTGCTGGGACCCTTTCTGGTGCTCCAAAAATAAGAGCTTGTGAAATTATTAATGAGCTTGAAAATAATAAAAGAGGGATTTATGGTGGCGCAATTGGTTATTTGTCTTTTACTGGTGGTTTAGATACTTGTATTGCAATTCGTCTAGCTTATAAAAAAAATAAAAATGTTTATGTAAGAAGTGGAGCAGGTATTGTATCTGATTCTGTGGCAAAAAAAGAATATAGAGAATGTATTAATAAAGCTAAAGCTGTTATTAACGCATTAAAGGATAATTAGATGATTTTATTAATAGATAACTATGATAGTTTTAGTTATAACCTTTATCAATTAATCGGTGCAGTTAATGAAGATATTAAAACAATAAGAAATGATGAGATAACAATTGATGAAATAATAAAATTAAATCCTCAAGCTATTGTTTTGTCTCCCGGTCCCAAAAGACCAGAAGATGCAGGTATTTGTATTGATGTTGTAAAAAAACTAAAAGGGAAATATCCCATATTAGGTGTTTGTTTAGGACATCAAGCAATTTGTAGTGCATATGGAGCTAAAGTTGATCATTCTTTAACTTTAATGCATGGTAAAACCTCTTATGTAAATCTTAATAATAATTATGTATTTAAAAATATAAAGAGTCCTATAAAAGTTGGTAGATATCATAGTCTATCTGTTGTTGAAAAAACTCTTAATAAAGAATTAATAGTTAGTGCGAAAGTAATTGATACCGGTGAAGTTATGGCTGTTGAAGATCCAATAAATAGGGTGGTTGGATTGCAATTTCATCCAGAATCAATTTTAAGTGAGCATGGAATCGATATTATAAAAAATTTTTTAAAAGGATAAAAAATGATAAAAGAAGCAATTATTAAATTAAGTAAAAAAGAAAATTTAGACAAAAAAACAGCTGAAATTGTTATGGATGAAATTATGAGTGGGAAAGCGAGTAATCTTCAAATAGGAGCATATTTAATTGCTCTTTCTATGAAAGGTGAAAGTATAGAGGAAATAACAGCTTCAGCAAAAATTATGAGAAAGCACTCTCTAAAATTATTAAATGATTTAGACGTTCTTGAAATAGTGGGAACAGGGGGTGATCATTCAAATTCTTTTAATATCTCAACAACATCTTCTTTAGTAGTTGCTGCTTGTAATATTCCTATTGCTAAGCACGGAAATAGAGCAGCTTCTAGTAAATGTGGGGCTGCAGATGTTTTAGAAGCTTTAGGAGTTAATATAAATTTAGAACCCGATAAAGCAAAAAAAGTATTAGATAAAATAGGTATTTGTTTTCTTTTTGCTCAAAAATATCATTCTGCAATGAGATTTGTTGCACCAGTTAGAAAAGAATTATCAATTAGAACAATTTTTAATATTTTAGGTCCGCTTTCAAATCCAGCAGGAGCTTCAATGCAACTTATGGGTGTATATGATGAGACCTTAGTAAAACCTTTAGCTCAAGTTTTATTAAATTTAGGTGTTAAAAAAGGTTTAGTGGTATATGGCTTAGAAGGTCTTGATGAAATTTCTTTAGTTGGAAAAACAAAGGTGTGTGAGATTAGAGATAACTTAATAAAAGAATATGAAATTGATCCACGAGATTATGGCTTTGAATTATGTAATAAAAAAGATTTAATTGGTGGTAGTGCTCAAGAAAATGCTCAAATTGTTAAAAATATATTTAATGGAGAAAAAGGGCCTAAACGCGATACTGTTGTATTAAACAGTGCAGCAGCTCTTTATATTGAAAGAGATAATATTACTTTGCAACAAGCAATTGAAGAGGTGATAGATGTACTTGATACTAAAAAAGCTCTTGAAAAATTAAATCAAATGATAAAAGTAACTAATGAGGTGAAATAATGATACTTGATGATATTGTTGCAAAAAAAAAGATTAGATTAGATAAAATAGATGATAATTTAAGAGAAGATGTAGAAAAAAAAGCATATGAAAGTAAAGATAAAAAATCTTTTTCATTTTTTAAAGCACTTTCAAAAAAAGATTTATCATATATTGCAGAAGTAAAAAGAGCCTCTCCTTCTAAAGGATTAATTTGTGAAAAGTTTAATCCTTTATTGATTGCAAAAGAATATGAGAAAATTAATGTGGATGCTATTTCTGTTCTAAGTGAACAAGACTTTTTCCAAGGGAGTCCTAAATATATAAAAGAAATTAGTGAAGTTGTTAATAAACCTATACTTAGAAAAGATTTTATAATTGATAAGTTTCAAATCCATGAAGCAAAAATGTTAAACTCTAGTGCTATTTTATTAATTTGTTCTTTATTATCAAAAAAAGAATTAAAAGATTTATATATTGAAGCAACTAATTTGAATCTTGATGTTCTAGTTGAATCTCATAATCGAGAAGAATTAGATAAAGCCTTATTTGTAGATGCAAAAATAATTGGAATAAATAATAGAAACTTAAAGACCTTTAAGGTTGATCTTAATACGTCTAAAGCACTTAGAAAATATATACCAAATAATAAAGTTATGGTTAGTGAAAGTGGTTTTTCAAATAGAGAGGATATTTTAAAAGCTCAAGAAATCGGTGTAGATGCAGTCTTAATTGGAGAGTCTTTTATGAAATCTACCTCTAAAGAGAATTTATTAAACTCTTTTAAAGGTTTAAGCAAATGAATACAAGATTAAAAATTTGTGGAATAAAAAGAGTTGAAGATGTTGATATTATTAATCAAATTAAACCTGATTTTATTGGGTTTGTTTTTGCTCAAAGTAAGAGAAGAATTGATTTAAAAACAGCGATAAATTTAAGAAAGCTGATAGATTCTAAGATAATAAGTGTTGGAGTTTTTGTTGATGAAGATATTGATAATATTGTTAGTGCTGTTAATACTAAAGCAATTGATATTGTTCAATTACATGGAAATGAAGATGTAAAATATATAAAAAGATTAAAACAAAAAGTTGATGTCAAAATTATCAAAACTGTAATTGTTGATAAAAATGAAGGCATAAATATAGATTATTGTAATTCAGATTTTTTATTAATTGATAGTGGTTATGGTAGTGGTAAAACATTTAATTGGGATGTTTCAATTAAAACTAACAAGCCTTTATTTGTTGCTGGTGGAATAAATATTGATAATATCGAAAAAGCTTATAAAAGATTTAATCCTTATGCTTTCGATTTAAGCACTAGCGTTGAAGTGGATGGATTTAAAGATTTTAATAAAATAAGAGATATTAAATTAAAAT
>CAZPTG010000273.1:0-3255 GCA_964589355.1 uncultured Spirochaetaceae bacterium | reverse complement strand
AAAGCTTGTTTAATTAAATTTTCATTACAATATATTTTTAATTTTTTTAAATATTCTTTTTTTATTTTAATATTTTTTTTCTTTGCTAAAGGCGATGTTGTTTTTATAATGCTATCTATTATTGATGCTACTTTTGTCTCTTCCATATTTGGTTTGGAATTATTTTTCTCTAAAGAGGAGAGTAATAACAAATCCTCAATAATAGCTTTCATATTTTGATAATTTGTATATATATCTTCATAAAATTCTTTTGATTGCTCTTTTTCTAAATCATTGTTTAATAAGATTTCAGTAAATCCACCTATTGATGTAAGAGGTGTTTTTAGTTCATGAGAGACGTTGCTTACAAAATCTTTTCTAATTCTTTCTAATCGATTGATTTCTGTTGTATTAACAATTGTTAATAATACTCCTTCACATATATTATTTCTTTCCATGCAATTGATAGTTATGTGTAGATTTTTTTCATTCCCTTTTCCATAGATAGAAGCCATTTCGCCGGTATAATTTTTAAATAAACATAATTCGATTTCACTTTTTTCAAAATTTGTTAAGGCATTGTTTATTTTTGAGTTTAAATTAACATCACTAATAATATCTCTAATAAACATATTTTTTCTAATAGCTTTATTTAATATTGAAACAGCAGCTTTATTACATAATACAATCTCTTTATTTGTATTTAAGAAAATAACCCCTTCTTGCATAGATTCTAATACTAAGGAATATTCATTTTTTTCTTTTTCCAGATTTGCAATAATGTTTTGAAGTTTTTCTGCCATTATATTTAGAGTATTTGATAAATTTTTTATCTCAAGTGGTGATTTAATATGTGTTCTTGAATTTAAATCACCATTTGCATAGTCTTTACTAACTTCTACTAGTGATTCAATTGGAATAAATAATAATCTAAGTATTAAAAATAAAGCGATACTAACAATAAATATAATAATCAAAAGAATAGGTAGTATTGATTGAATAAATTGAGAATTTAGAAAGGAGAATTTTGAAAGAGGTGCTGCTATTCTGATAAATATATGTTTATCAGAGGAATAGATTGCACTATATAGCGTCTCAACATTTGTTGTCTTACTTATTCTTGTGCTATATCCTACTTTATTTGTTTTAGCTATTTTAATTTCTTCTCTGTAAAGATGATTATCCATAGTTGATGGATCTTTTTCACTATCAAAAAAAACTTTTCCTTCATAATCTATTAAAGTAATTCTAAGTCCATTGTGTTTTGAATAATTGTTTATAATTTTTTCATCAATATAATTTAATGAATCTATAAATAAAGCACTATTATATAATTCCTTTTTCTCTTGATTAGTAATTATTGTAGTAAAAACTCTTTTTGCACTAAATAATGAAGAAAAAAGTATTAAAAGAATTGTTGAGAAAAGTAAAAGGGAAAGTTGTCTTTTGAATTTCAATTTTTATTCTCCTATGTATTTATAACCAACACCCCAAATAGTTTTAATTCTATTTCCATAATGTTTTAGTTTTTTTCTTAAAGCTACAATTTGAACATCTATAGCTCTTTCTGTTACAGGATAGTCAGAGCCTTTAATTTTAGTAATTAATTTTTCTCTTGAAAAAACTTTTTCTGGATTTTGTAATAATAAAGTTAATAAATTAAATTCGGTTGCTGTCAAAATAATATTTTTATCATCAACTAAACATAATCTTTTTGAAGTATCTAAATATATTCCATTGTCATTAAATGTTGGACAATCGTCTTGTTTAATTGTTTCTCTTTTGAATAGTCTAAGAGCAGCTTTAACTTTAGCTGATAATACTTTAGGACTAAAAGGTTTTCTAAGATAGTCATCAGCTCCTAACTCAATTGCTGATATTATATCACTATCATCACTTTTTGCAGATGCAATTATAATAGGAGTTTTTATATCCATTTTATATCTTGCAATTTTTAAGATTTCAAACCCATTTATAAGTGGTAACATTAAATCAAGTATTATGCATTCAAAAGATTCTTTTGATAAAATATCTAAAGCAGATTTTCCATCAAATGCACATATAGTTTCAAAACCTTCTGAGCTCAGATGAAAGCTTAATACTTTTGAAATGCTTTTGTCATCTTCAATTATTAATATTTTGTTAATCATAGTTTGATTGTAATCAGTTAAAATAAAAATTATCAAGCAAAATAGATAAAATTAACATAAAATTAACAAAGAAAAAATATTTTTTTAACAATGAGAATAATTTTTTTTTATTATACAATTGTATATTAATAAGATTTTATAAAAGCAAAATTATATCATTATCAATCAAATGATATAAAATATTTGTTAATTCTTTGTAAAATATGTTATTTATTTTGTAAATATTTTATATTGGAATTTAAGAGTTTTTGCAACAAAACCCTTACTAAATCAGTATATTTTTATTGATTATGCAACAAAATGGTAATATTAATATTAATGTGTTGTAAAGCTGTTGCAATTATCTCTTCTTTTTTATAATGTACCTTGTATAACGAAATGAGGTATTAACAATCATGAAAAAAAGAGTTGCGATACTGATGGGAAGTCTTAGTGACTTTGATAAAGTTAAGGGTGCATTAGTAATATTAAAAGAATTTGAAATTTCTTATGATGTAAAAGTATTAAGTGCACATAGAACTACTGTTGAAACGTTAGAATTTGCTCAAGGTGCACAGGATAAATACAGTGTAATTATATGTGCTGCAGGCATGGCTGCTCATTTAGCGGGTATAGTTGCTGCAAATACATTGCTTCCTGTTATAGCAATTCCTATATCCTCTTCATTAAATGGATTAGATGCGCTTTTATCGAGCGTTCAAATGCCGAGTGGTATTCCAGTGGCTACTGTAGCAATTGATGGAAGCAAAAATGCGGCAATCTTAAGTGCACAAATTATTGCATTAGAAGATGAAGAGGTGTTATCACGCTTAATCGATTTTAGATTGAAAAATAAAAAAAATTCATTAGAAGCAAATGAAAAATTAGAACAAATCCTGCAATAATATTGCGGGTTTTTTTTATTGGAGAAAATTTATGAAAAAGCTAGGATTACTTTACCAAGGTAAAGCAAAGAAAGTTTATCAAAGTGATGATGAGAATTTATGTATTGTTGATTACAGTGATGCAGCAACAGCCTTTAATGGTGTTAAAAAAGGAACCATTGTTAATAAAGGGGCAATTAATAATCAACTAAGTAACTATTTTATGAAAAAAATAGAAGAAAAAGGAATTCCTACCCATTTAG
>CAZPTG010000272.1:0-3256 GCA_964589355.1 uncultured Spirochaetaceae bacterium | reverse complement strand
AAAGTGTTCCGGCAGGAAGAATTGAATCAATAGCATCTAAAGAATCTAAATTATCTTTAATTTCACCACTTACAGTAGATCCAATATGCATAACATGAGAAAATTTCAAAATTTTCATATATTGCTCAACATTGACACTGCCAAATTTACTTATTTTACCTATATCATTACGACTTAAATCCACTAACATATTATGTTCAGCTCTTTCTTTAGAATCAGTTAACAACTCTTTTTCTAATTCTAAATCTTCTTTTTTATTTCTTCCTCTTTTTCTTGTGCCCGCTAGAGGAAATGTAGTTAATTTTGACTCCTCAAGTTTAACTAAAGTTTCAGGAGAGGCACCTGTAAACTCAATTGAATCACTTGAGAAATAAAACATATATGGAGAAGGATTTGTTTTTCTTAAATAGATATAAGCACTTTTCAAACTGCCCTCATATGAGGATACTAAACTATTTGAAAGAACAACTTGAAAAATATCACCTTCATATATGTATTTTTTAGCTTTTTCCACCATTTTACAAAATTGATCTTCACTAAATAATGGTTTTAAAGAAGAGGTAAGTTTGCCTTTTTCTTCTTTCGAATTTTCCTCTTCATTTATTAGTTTATATATACTTTTTAATTCTAAAGTAGCTTTTTCATAGTTCGAATCAAAGTTATCTCTTTTTACATTTATAATTAAAAATATCTTTTTTTCTAAATTATCAATTGCTATTATCTTATCAAAAAGCATCAAATCTATATCATTAAAACCCTCTTCATCTATAGAATCTAATTTTAATGATGGCTCACTATAAGAAATAAAATCATAAGAAAAATATCCAACAAGCCCACCTGTAAAAGGAGGAAGATTTAAAATTTTTGGACTTTTATTTTCATCTAAAATATTTCGAATATATGGATGTGGTTTTTTACAATCTAGCTTTATTGTTTTGGATTTAGATTTTATTTTTAATTTATTATCTTTTTGAGTTATCTCTAGACTTGGATTAAATCCGATATATGAATATCTTTTCCATACTTTTTCATCTTCAAAAGATTCTAATAAAAAAATTTGTTTATTTACTCTTTGCAATTTATTAAGAATTGATAAAGGATCTATATTATCTAAAATAAATGATAATGATATTGGGATAATATTATACTCTTTTTTATATAATAAAGCTTGTTTTTTATCTGGATAGTAATTCATAAGTCCTCTTTTGTTTGTTTATTTAATTAATAAACGTTACTATACAAAGAAACATTGTTACTGTCAACAGAAACAACAAAATTAAAAAAACTGCCCCTCTTTTTATTAATGGGACAGCTTATTTTTTTAAATATTATTAATTTATTTTCTCATTTTTTTAACAACTACTTCAGCAGCTTTAATTAAAGGATAACCCGCAGGAGATCCAGTTAGTAATGGTTGAGTACCAATTTGCATAGTTAATAAAGCTTTTACTGTAACTCTATTTTGAATTAAAAATCCAATTGCATTTGTAAGTTCACCTACACTTGTACCGCCATATACTTCACCACCTAAAATCATTCCACAATCAGCAGCAACAATTAATTTAACAGTTTGTGAATGAGTGCTTTTTAAGTTTCCAGGATGAGTGTCTACACCTGTAAAGCTACCACTAATAATTGCAAAATCTTCTTGAATTGCTTTAGATTCTGTAATACCTGCAGTACCAAAAGCATGCTCACCAATTGCAGTTGCATAAATGGCAATTGTACCTGTAAATGGTTTGCAAGGACTTAGAGTATATAAATTCATTCCAGCTGTTCTAGCTTCTGCACAAGCTGTAGAAGCTAACATTGTTCTATCTAATTTTCTTGTAATAAAGTCTCTTTTTTCAGCACAATCCCCAACTGCAATAATATCATTTGAACAAGGAAGAACTCTCATATATTCACATGTTTTTATAAATCCAAATTGATTTAATTCAATACCTGCTTTAGAGGCTATTTCTGTATTAGGAGCATACCCCATTGATAAAATGACAGCATCTGCTTCAAGTTCTTCTCCAGAAGTAAGCAAAACTTTTGAAACTTTATTGTTTTCACCTTTTATCTCTGATACACCTTTACCGGTTATTAAGTTTAAGCCTCTTTGTTTAAGATGATCTTCAGCTATTTTACCAAATTCTTCATCAAAAGCTCTACTTAAAATTGTTTTTTCTATTTCTACTAATGTTACATCATAGTCTTTTTTATTTAATTCATCTGAAACTTCAACACCAATGAACCCAGCACCTATAACAATAACTTTTTTTACCTCAGATAATTTTGAAAGCATATCATCTAAGTAAATTTTATTTTTTGGAATAGTAAATACATTTTCTAGATTAGCACCTTTTAACCATTTTGGAAGAGTTGGTTTTGAACCAAGTGCTAAAATCAATTTCTCATAATGATATGTTTCACCACTAATTGTTTTACAAGAATGACCATCAACTTCAATATCACTAATCTCGTCAATTACAATCTCAACACCAACACTTGTTAATGGTTTATTTGGTAATATATCTTTAGAACTATCACTTAAAGATCCAAAAATATATGGAATACCACAAGGGATAAGAACTTGTTCTTCCTTTCGAACTAAAACTACTTCTTTTTCTGGATATGTTGATTTTGTTGTTATAGCGGCTTGTAATCCAGAAGCTCCACCACCTACTACTAAAACATCTACTTTTCTCATTAAACTTTCCTCCTAAAACTAAAATTAATTTTTGATCTTTTTTATTTTTTTTCTAATTTTCCTAATCGACACAAAACGCAAGTCTCTTTATTTTTAGGTGGGCATAAAGTATTTTTTTCTCTTTCTGTTTCACTTAGCAATACTAATTCCTTTGATATTTCAATCATTAAATCCTTATTAACACGGTAATGTCGATAATATCCATTTTTTTCACCTGAAATAAGTTTAGCCTCTCTAAGAATTTTTAAATGTTGTGAAACAGCTGCTTCACTAATATTTAATTCTCTTGCTAATCCACCTACGCAATAATCACGTTTTAAAAGTTCATTAATTATCTTATATCTATTATTATCAGCCAATGCACTAAATACTTGTATTAAATTTATAATAAAAAACACCTCATCTAATTAAGCTTTTACTTAATTAAATTAACATACTTGCTACTATCAATCAAGGAAAAAAATAAATAATTATTGAATTAACTGAGAGTTTATTACTTATATTATTTACCTAAATCCGTATAAATCTTAATAATTGATAAATCTAGCTAATTTTTGGCTA
>CAZPTG010000271.1:0-3258 GCA_964589355.1 uncultured Spirochaetaceae bacterium | reverse complement strand
TTAAATTTATTTCTGACGAAATTTATAATAAAATCTTAGGTTATTGCAAAAATGTAATAACCTTTATTTATTAACAAGTTTTTCACATAGTATTTTTAAAAAAAGTCCAACATCACTAACCACTCCAACAGCTTGTCCTGTTCCTCTATCAGATAGTTTTGTTACAACCGCAGGATTAATATCTACACAAATAGTTTTTACACTAGATGGAATCATATTCCCGGTCCCAATACTATGTAGCATAGTAGATAACATTAATATCATATCAGCATCTTTAATTATAGTAGCATATTGTTTTTGTGCTTCAATCATATCATTAACAGTCTCAGGTAATGGTCCATCATCTCTAATTGATCCTGCTAAGCAATAGGGGATGTTGTTTTTTATTACTTCATACATAACACCTTTTGTTAAAACACCATTTTGTATAGCGTTTTTAATTGAACCTTCTCCATAAATAACATTTATTGCTTTCATATGATGATTGTGTCCATGTTCACTAACTTTACCACTTAGCATATCAATTCCAAGGGAAGTGTTAAAAAATCTTGATTCTAAATCATGTACAGCAATGGCGTTTCCACCTAAAAAACCATCAATAAAACCATTTTTAATTAATGATGCTAGATAATCAGCTCCTCCTGTGTGAATAACAACAGGTCCAGCTACTACAACAATTTTACCATTTCTATCTTTGATTTCTTTAATTTGTTCACTAATTTGAGATACAGCAATTTCACATCGTCTCTCAGAAGAGACATCATTAGACATAAAAGAAAAATCATCATTTGAATTTTCAATTTGAGGTGGATAAACTCTTACACTATCTTCTTCAACTAAAATCAAATCGCCTTTTTTTACATCTCTTAATTTAATACAACGAAGTATATTGTTATCTTCTTTTCTTATAGTTGCATCCATTCGTTGATTTTTTACTTCTATCCATTTATTATTTGTGAAAACTTCAGTTCTATGATTTGTTGTTGAATAAAAGTTTTGAGGAGCATGTTTATCTTTTTCTGCTTGTAAAAAAATTGCATTATTATAGCTTAAAGGGTAAACCCCTAAAGGTGATATTTTTTTTAAAATATTTTCAAATTGTTCATCAGTTTCAGCAGTTATAGAAAATCTTGCTATAGATTGTTCGTTTTCTTGTTTTCCAATTTTTAAATTTTCAATTGAATAATCTAATCCTTCATTTAATATTGTATTTACTATTTGAGAAAAAAGACCAGAATCTATTAAATGGCCTTTTGCCTGATATATGTTTTTTTTCATAAAAATATTTTACAACTAAAATATATATAAAGGAAGTGAAAAATAAAAAAAAGATTCTCAAAAATATGAGAATCTTTATTAAGTGAGCGGAGAGGGATTTGAACCCCCGACCAGTTGCGTGTAAGGCAACCGCTCTCCCACTGAGCTATCCGCCCGAATACGTTATGGAATGTACCACTTTGCTATTCTATTGTCAACTAGTTTTATAAAAAAACTAGAAATTTTGTGTTTAAAGGAAGGAAAAATGTAATGAATAACCGGAAGGGAAAATGCAATTATCGCATAAAAGCAAGAATATATAGAAAATTGTTAAAATCTTTAATAAATTTGGGAAAAATTATTTGTTCTAGGATACTTATACAAGTTCAAATCTTGTGCTAGGCATTTAAGTACTTATCGTTGATACAATAAAACGGCTATTATAATTTCTTTTATTGTAAGGAATTAAAAAAATAGCTGTTTTTTATATAAGACTATTTTACTTGAATATTCAAGACTCTAAGGATTAGTCGTATAAATTTATAAGGTGAATTATTTTAATAAAACCTTAGAAATACATATTTTCGAAGGTTGTTGTATTCTATCCGTCCAATTCAAATTGTGTCAGGATATCTGAATGATAGTGCCTTACTACATATGTTTCCCTATTAAATTCTATATCCCCTGAATATACCACTGCACCTTTACCTGCGGATTCATTTGCTGATTGGAACCATTTTATTCCTTTTGAAAATTGATCATTCCAAGTCATAGCTGACTTAATTTCAATAGGATAGGGTACTCGTTGTTGATCAAAAATTAGATCGACTTCATGTCTTTTTGCATCTCGGTAGAAAAATAATCTAGGATCATATCCTTTGTTTAAGCGCTGTTTTATTATATCCATAACAACCATATTTTCAAATATATTTCCAAATAAAGGATCTCTGATACATTGTTTAGGAGTCTCTATGCCAAGTAACCAAGTAGCCAGTCCAGTTTCTACAAAATATAGTTTTGGGGATTTTGTAATTCTTTTTCTCATATTGGAGTAATAAGGCGGTAAACGGTAGATGATATATGATGCCTCAAGAATTGATAGCCAGTTAGCTAATGTAGTAGAAGAGACTCCGACATCATTCGAAAGGGATGAAAGGTTAACGATTTGTCCTATTCTTCCAGCAAGAAGTCTGATGAAATTTTCAAATTGAGTAAGGTTTTTTATGTTAGTCAGTAATCGTACATCCCGTTCAATATATGTTCTAAAGTAGTTGGAATATATTAAATTAGCAGGAGTCTTATCATTATAGAGTCTTGGAAGAAATCCGTTGACAATCATTGTTTCTTTATCTAGTTTTTCTGGATAATATTCCTGTATTTCAGATATAGATAATGGAAGCAGATTAAATATTGCTGTTCTTCCAGCCAATGATTGGGAGATTGCTTGATTTAGTTGTAATTGGTTGCTTCCAGTTAGTATATATTGTCCATGTTTGGGGTTTTCATCTGAGAGGACTTGGATCCATGAGAGCAATTCAGGGACTCGCTGAACTTCATCAATAATTACTGGAGTTTTATATATATGAAAAAATGTCTTTGGATCATTATTAGCTAAAGTTCTTATTTCTGGATTTTCAAGATTGCAATACGTATAATTGGGGAAACAAGCCTTTACTAATGTTGTCTTTCCTGATTGTCGTGGTCCTGTTAATGTGACTACTGGGAATAGTTTACTTGAAGAAATTAGTTTTGAAGATAGTTGTCTTTGTATTATCATAATTAATAGTAAATTAGTTTGGTGAAAATTTCAAGTATAAATTGAAATATGCACTATTAAAATTTTTCACCTACTTTTTTTGATGAAAATATTATATATTAAGGCTCAATCACAAACTTTGTGTGATTATATTTGATGGAGGATTTCTTACATAAGACTTTCTACTTGTATCGAAGATCTTTAAAAAGAAATAATCATCATCTGGATACCCATAGCCCTGTCTT
>CAZPTG010000270.1:0-3288 GCA_964589355.1 uncultured Spirochaetaceae bacterium | reverse complement strand
TCTTGAAGTGCATAGAATTTCTCTACTTTTACTTCACCTGTTTTTGTATTTACAGCAACTTGAGCAAAATGGGCACCATATGGGATTGAGTTTACCATTGTTGTAAAGGATCCCTTACCCATAATTTGACCATTCCCTGTTCCTGATAATGCTGTATGACACATTGTAGCATAATCTAGTTCAGCTTTAGTTTTTCTGCTTACAACTTTTCCAGGATATTCAAGATATAAATCTTCACCATTTTCTTCCATTTGGAAAGCGGCTTCTTTTATTATTTCTTTAACTAAGTCTTCAGCAGCTAATCTTGAAGCATTACCTGAGAAATATGTACCACTAGAAGCATAAGCACCAGTATCAAATGCTGTTGAATCAGTATCACCACTTGTAACACTAATTCTATCAAGAGGAACTTTTAGATTTTCACAAGCAACTTTAGCGCTAACTGTGTCTAAGCCTGTTCCTAAATCAGCACCACCACTAAATAATTCAACAGAACCATCTGTAGTTAATTTTGCCCATGCATTAGAGTGATCCAAACCAGGAAGTCCTGAGCCTTGTTGAATCATTGCAAAACCTTTACCAACTTTCCAATCAGAATCTTCTGTTTTTTCTCTATTGCCCCAGTTTATCATTTTTGCACCTTCATCAATTGCTTTTGATAAACCACAAGAACCTACTGGTACAACATTACCTTCTCTTCCTTCACCTAATCCGCGAAGAATTTCTAGCATATATCCTTCTTCAACATGGTTCTTTTTAATGACATCTAGATAATCAAGGCCTAATTCATTTGCTAGTTCTGCAATTGTACACATAGCAGCATAAGTACCTTTTGGAGCACCATATCCTTGATATGCACCTACCATTGCTATATTTGTATAGTATGTAACTACATCAAATCTCATATTATCTACTTTAAACAATGGTAAAACTTTTGAACAAGCATTCATTGGAACTGTTAAACAGTGTTGTCCATAACAACCAGTATTAGCTTCAACTAGCATATCAATTGCAGTAATCTTACCATCTTTGTTACCACCCATTTTAACAGTTAATTTCATTGGGTGTCTTGTAGCAGATGTTAAAAATTGTTCTTCTCTATTGTTTTGATAGAAAATATCTAATCCTGTATCCCATGCTGCATATCCAACAAGATCTTCAACAGTAACATCTTGTTTTGAACCATATCCACCACCAACTCTTTCTTTTATAACTCTAATTTTATTATGTGGAATATCACATAAGCGAGCAATAACACGTCTTACATGAAAAGGTACTTGAGTAGAAGTGTGAACAACTAATCTACCTAAATCAGTTTTTGCAAAACAAACAGAATGTTCTAAAGGTGTACATTGAATTTGGTTAGTTCTATAAGTTCTTTCAATTACACAATCGGAATTAGCAAAAGCTTTATCAACATCACCAATAGCCCCTTTAGCTTCTGATGCAATATTTTTCTTAATATTACCATGAATAGGGAATGGATAATGAACAATTCCATCTCTAGAATCACAATCTTTATTTAATTCATCCAAATTGTCAGGAGCTCCAACACCAAAAGATATCTTAGAATTATGAACTCTAGGTGCATCTTTTGCTTGAGCTTCTTCAACTGTAGTTACAGCTTCTAACACTTCATATTCGACTTTTATTAAATCTCTAGCTTTCATTGCTGTTTCTTTATCTTTAGCAACAATAGCAGCTACTCTATCTCCAACCATTCTAACTTTTTCGTTAAATAATCTCTTATCATGTGGAGATGGCTCTGGAGCTCCTTGTCCTGCATGAGTGTAATGAGTTTGAGGAGTATTTAAATGTGTATATACTTTTGCAACACCATTTAAAGCTTCAGCTTTAGAAGTATCGATTTTTTTAATATAGGCATGAGCATAAGGAGATCTTAAAACAACAAGAGAATATGCATTAGCTGTTACCTTATCTTCAGTAAAACATTTTTCACCTGCAACTAAAGAAGCTCCATCAATTTTACCTAAATTTTTACCAACAAATTTTAATTGTTCTCTATATTCATCAGCAATTTTTGTTTTATATTTTCCAAAATCTCTTTTTTCTGTAGCTAATTTAACAGCCAAATAATAATTTTCATAACCAGCATCACGAATAAATAAAGAAGATAAAACATCTTTAATTTGTTCTTTTGTTGGATTTTCAACATGTTCTAATAACCAAGTTAATAACAAAGCAGCAGCTGGTGCATTATATGCAGATTGAACAATACCAGCATCAATCATTGCTTTTTGAACATAGTTAATATTTCTTGTATTTCCCAAACTTTCAGCAGTTCTAATATTTTTTCCTTCAACTTGTAAAGGAGACATTAAAGTTGAAAAAGCGGGTACATCATCAATAATAACAGTATCAGAACCTGTGAAGCCTTCTCCACTATCACTATCTCTAACTGAATTATATCCAGCTAAAAACAATGCTTCTCTTAAGCTCATTCCATCATTATATCCTAATTCAATATCATATCCATTAATTTTACAATTTACAAATTTCATTATTATTTAACTCCTTTTGCAATATCATACATTTGAGCGACTGCTACAGAAGTAATATATTTCTTATAAGATGCAGAACCTGTTAAATCATCAACAGCCTTTATATCATTAGCAATAGCAAATTCAACATCAGCGCTTGAGCTAAATGCATTATTTTCAATTGAATTTTCTACATCACTAAATCTTTGAACACCAGCACCTTTAATAGCAGCAAATATTCTAACTTCATCTAATTTATTATCTTTGTTTTTTGCTCCAAAAGCTACACAAACAGCTGAATGAGCATGGGATGTTCTTGCGAATCTTTTTGATAATACAACTCTCTCTTCATTAGGAAGCACAATTGCAACTAATAAAGTATTTGAGAAAGATTCATGATTTGAATGATACTCTCTAATAGGCATATTATCATCAGTAAATATTCCCTTAGCAGTTAATCCTGAAGTTAACAATCTAGCTTTTGCAGCTAATAAAGTAGGCATTAGATAAGAATCATCACTACCAAATGCTAGATTACCGCCAATTGTAGCACTACATCTAAGTGTTCTTGATGCACAAAATTTAGCACTTTCTTTTAAATATTCAGGAATATCTTTGGAATCAATTAGTTGCTGTAAAGTAACACAAGCACCAATTTTCACACCTTCTTTTGTTACTTCAATTTTGTCTAAACCTAATCCTTCAAGGGATATAGCTCCCTCATATTTTAAATTAGAATTCAAACGATTTATTTCAGTTCCTCCAGCATAAAATGCATAATCTGGAT
>CAZPTG010000269.1:0-3296 GCA_964589355.1 uncultured Spirochaetaceae bacterium | reverse complement strand
AAATGGTTATCCTAATGGTGAATGGGCTCCATTTCCTGTAGCAAAAAGTCCAATGGGAATAAGGGCTCTTCCTCCAATAGATAAGTTTAGGAAGGGCTTAGTATTATCAGCAGATGTTAAAAATAAACCATATTTTAATGATCTTCTTAAATTTGTAGATTGGGCTTTATATTCTAAAGAAGGGCAAACTCTTACATATTGGGGTGTTGAGGGTGTTACTTTTACAGAAACTAAAGAGGGGAAAGCTTTCCTTTCATCAATTGCTACTCCTAAAAATCCTGAGGGTACCATTAACGCTAAGAGTGAATATGGCCTTGATAATTTTTTTAACAATGTTGAAAATGAAGAATTAGAAGATTATAAAAAACCTAAAGAAATTGTTTCTTTTCTTAATGAATCGCTTAAAAATGATGAAACTGAAAAGCTCCCTCCTCAATTAAGTTTAAACGAAGAATCCTTGGAAGCTGTAAATTTGCTATTACAACCACTTGATTTATATGTAGCAGAAACAAGTATTAAATTTATTACAGGGGAGTTAGATATTGAAAATCATTGGGAAAAATATTTAAACGAACTTAGCAGATATGGGTATATAACACTTGAAAATATTTGGAATTCTACAGAAAATTAAAAAGTTGTGTAACATATTATTTTTTAAATGGTTTATCTCTTTGAGATATTAATTTATAATTTGTATTTTATTAATATTTTGTAATAGGAGTTTTTATGGGGAAAACGAATTCAAAAAAGAAAAATTCGTTAATATTACATTTTTTTACAACAAAATTATTTTTAGTAATTTTGTTGTGTCTGTTTTTATTAATTACAATACTTGTTTCCTATCAAAATAAAATTCAAAATACAAAACAACTTATTTCTGAAACAGAAACAGCAATAGTATCAACAATTAGAGCTAGTGAAATTAGATACCAAGCATTAGATAATACAATTAATCAATTAAATTACTTAGATACACTCAAAACAAATACATCTTGGATGAGTGATGTACAATTTTTAGAAAGTTCCTTCAATGAAATCGAATACATAGCGTGGATTGATAAAGACTTTTCGATAAAAACTGTGGTTCCTATTGATAATAATGAGAGTATATTGTACAAAAATGCAAACTTAATCAAATCTAGTCCTTCCACTATAAAGCTTTGGTTTCCTGCTTATGATGGAAATATATTTAAAGGCTTTAATTTAAGTTCAATCGATATTACGAAATTGATTAAACCTTATGAAAAAACTTTTCTAAATGGATTCATGATTCAAATACAAAAAAATGGAGAGATAATATATAATTCAAGTAATTGGGAAAAGCCAAATCCAAGTTTTATGTTAGATCGGACTTTATTATTAGAAGATGATGTAGAGATTTCTATTAGTTGTGCCCCAACTAAAGCATCAATTCAATCTATCCAATTCTCTTTTTATTCAACTATATCAATATTTCTCTTAATAACTGTTCTTACTTTACTTACAGTATTTTTTGCTCAAAAATTTTATTTTGTTTCAAAACTTAACGCATTAAGATATAGAAAACTTCTAGATGATGCTAATTTATTAGCTATTATTCTTAATACAGAAGGAACAATAACCTACTGTAATGATTACTTTTTAAATTTAACAGGTTGGACACGAAAAGAGATAATTGGTACTAATTTTTATGAAAAGTTTTCAACTCCTGATAAATCTGAATATTATCAAACTTTCTTAAAATCAGCTAAAGAAGGGGATCTTCCATTTCATATAGAATTTATTCTTATTACAAAAAAAGGTGAAACTCGATGGATTCATTTTAACAATACGCTTCAAAGAAATGTTAAAGGAAATATTATAGGTTTTTCTTCTTTAGGTGAAGATATTACTGAACAGAAAAAAAGTGAAGAATCACTCAAAAAGCAATATGAATTTTTGAAAACGTTATTTTCAATCGACAGTTCTATTACAGCACGAGATAATATTTACAAAATTTTTGATTATATTTTGAATGAAGTAAATCTTAAATTAGGCTCTAAAGCAACTTCAATTTTACTTTTTAATGAAAAAACACAATGTTTGGAATATGCTGCTGGTAAAGGATTTAACTCTGCTGAAATTCAACAAACTTGTATTCCTATCAATATGAGCCCTACTGGTGAAAATGTAATTAATCAAATAAGTAGTAGTGTTACAAACATTCAAAATCCTAATACTAAATTTATTCGACAAAATATGGCAATAGCAGAAGATGTTAATTGGTATCATCTAGAACCATTACTTGTTAAAGGTAAAATTCATGGATTATTAGAAGTGTTTTACAAAAAAAATATGGAACCGGATTCGAATTGGTATTCTTTTATAAGAGCCATAGCTCAACAAGCTGCTATAGCAATTGATAATTCAACTCTTATTAAAGATCTTGAAAAATCAAATAAAGACATTATTAGCTCTTATGAATCAACTCTAGAAGGCTGGTCTAAAGCTCTTGAGTTAAGAGATATGGAAACTAAAAATCATAGTACGAGAGTAACTGATTTAACTGTGGAAATATGTAGTCGCCTTGGTATGTCAGAAAATGAGTTAGTTAATGTTAGACGAGGTGCTCTACTTCATGATATTGGTAAAATGGGTATTCCTGATAGCATTTTATTAAAGAAAGGAAAACTTACACAAAGTGATTGGGCAATAATAAGAAAGCATCCACAGTATGCATATGACTTGCTCTATCCAATAGAATATCTTCGACCAGCTTTGGATATACCATATTGTCATCATGAAAAATGGGATGGGAGTGGATATCCACAAGGTTTGAAAGGTGTTGAAATACCATTAGCTGCTCGAGTCTTTGCTATCATAGATGTTTGGGATGCATTGCTTTCTGATCGTCCTTATCGTAAAGGTTGGCCAAAAGAAGAAGTTATCGCAGAGATTAAACGTATTTCTGGAACCCATTTTGATCCCGAAGCTGTTAAGATATTTCTTCAAGTAATTGAAGAAATGTAATAAAATATTGATTTTGTTATTTTTAAACAATTAAACAATTTAATCTGATTTTAAATTTGTATGACTGAAGATTAAGTTTTCCTTATTTACTTTAAATATTACTAAATATTTAACAATTTAGAATTAGCATAGAATTCGTTGCTCAAACATAATATATATTTATTTAATAGTGTAGCGAAAATTTATGTAAAGATGCTAAAATAAGCTGCTCCGCCTTTTTTTTAAATTAATTTTTCTTAAGTTCCTATCTTATACTTTTTAATAGATTATTTTTACTCAAAACAATTCAACCCTTTAAACTTTTCAAA
>CAZPTG010000268.1:0-3296 GCA_964589355.1 uncultured Spirochaetaceae bacterium | reverse complement strand
AACAACTGTTAAAATTATAATAATTATCTATTAAAAATTATTTATTATTACACCTCTACTTTAATTATAAAAAATTAGAGCAAATGTCTGAAAATAAGAACTTATTGAATAATAATAGATAAAAAACTTATCAAAATGCATCATATCTTAGCATTAACTTCATTACACAATTATTAAAATAAAACAAAAGTATCCTTAGAACATTTTTCACTATGATTTTTTATTGCAACAAAACAGCAAGACTTATATAATTATCGAAAAAGGGAATTATATGGTAATAAAAGCTGCAATATTTGATTTTAATGGCACCCTATTTTGGGATTCAGATATTAATTATAAAGCGTGGTATAATTGTATAAAAAGATGGTTAAATACAACTTATACACTTGAACAATATGCTTTATTAAATGGTAGAACAACGTATGAAACATTAGAAAAAGTATTTTCAAAAAAGCTAAGTAAAAATGAAATTGAAAATTTATCATATGAAAAAGACAAAGAATATTTAAAAGTAATGAAAGAAGAAAAAGATAAAATATCTCTAGCTACAGGTGTTGAAAGCCTACTTAAGCAATTAATTGAAAATAACATTTATATTGCAATTGCAACAAGTGCGCCCCCATCTCTTATGAGAGAATATGAAAAGATATTTAAACTATCAAGATATTTTAAAAAAGAAAATATTATAGCAAGTGATGGAACTATTGCTAGTAAACCTGATCCAGCTATATATATCAAAGCAATAAAGACATTAAATGTTAAACCAGAAAATTGTATCGTTTTTGAAGATACCAAAAGTGGTATTATTAGTGCATCTAGAGCTAATATCCATAAAATAATTGCTATAAATAGTATAGGATCAGATATTAAAACTACAGCTAATTTAAAAGAAACAAACTTTTATATTAACAATTTTGATGAAATTAATATAAAAGATTTACTATAAATAATTCAATAATATAGGCGATACTATCTTTTTAAGCTAATCTATCAAATCTAATAAAAAAAAATATAAATAGCTTCAAAACTTACTTTATTATTTATATTATATTAGCAAACTTAAAGTATAAAATCCTGACTTACTATTATTTTTTCCTCAAAAAATTAAAATCCCTTAAAACCATTTTACAAATAAATTATATCTATTTTTTTTGGAAAAAATCTTTTAATTTTAAAAATCTTTATATTGATTTTTTTTCAACTCACGCTTCCATTTATATAAATCATCATCTGCTCTAGTTAATATATTTTGAAAATCATCATCTTCTTTTTTATTTTCTGCACAACCAAAACAATAACTTGAATAAGGTATAACAGCTTTCATCTCATCAGTTATTAAAGAAAAAATCTCTTCTAATTTTTTTTGTAATGTTTTTTTGTCATGATTAGGACAAATTAATACAAATTCATCGCCCCCCCATCTTCCAAAACTACATTCTTCACTTATTCTAGATTTAAAACTATTAGCAAAAGTTTTTATAATTTTATCTCCCATAATATGACCATTTTCATCATTTATCTTTTTGAGTTGATTAATATCCATAATTGAAATAGCAAATTTACAATCTTCATTTTTACAATTATAAAATTGCTTTTCTAATATTCTTTCAATTTTATTTCTGTTATAAGAAGATGTTAATAAATCCATATTTGCATAATATTTTAATTTATTTTCATAAACAAGTGTTTTCAAATCTGTTTCAATAGCTTCTCTAAATTCATTCAATAAATTTTTATAATCATTTGAATAGTTTTTAGTTTTATTATCTAAAACACAAATAGTTCCAAAAAATTCACTATTTGGCCAGTGTATTGGAAGGCCATAATAAGAAATCATGTTTAATTTTACATCTGGATTATCACTCCATTCTTTATTATTTAGTGCATTTTCAACTATTAATTCATTATTAGAGCCAATTACAGTTTCACAATATAATCCATGACCTAATTTATCACTTCCTCCATCAGGATAAGGATTATCTTTATTTTGACTTTTTAAAAAGACAACCATAGAATCATTTGTGATTTGCATAATCAAACCAGCTGGAACTTGTAAAATATTGGCCATTATATTAATAATTCTCTGCCATTTATTCATTATCTCATCACTAATATTAGGCATACTTTGATTTTTAATCAAAACTTCTTTTGTTATTTTTTCTTCTCTTAAATATACTTTAGTTTTATTTTCCATTTACACCTCTATCAAAATAAAATTATATTAAATTAGTAAAAACATTTTCAACTGCAACTTTTGCAATTGTTGGATCAAATTGTGTTCCTGCTTTATCCTTAATTTCTTTAATAGCATATTCTTTGGTAAAAGCTTTTCTATAAGGTCTATTAGAAGTCATAGCATCAAAAGTATCAGCTAAAGCTAAAATTCTAGCTTCAATATTAATATTTTCCCCTTTTACATGATTTGGATAGCCAAAACCATCCCACCTTTCATGATGCTCTAAAACAATATTTGCAATATTTTCTAATTCTTTATTTTTAGCTAAAGCTTTATAAGCATTAAATGGATGCTCTTTAACTATTGAATATTCTTCATCATTTAATTTTCCATTTTTATTTAATATATCTTTTGGTATGAGCGTTTTGCCAATATCATGAACAAGTCCTGAATAATATACTTGATTTATACTATACTCACTAAAATTCATAGCAATAGCTATTTCTTTTGCATAATTAGCTACTTTCTGACTATGTTTTTTTGTATAAATATCATGAACCTCTAGAAAATCAGTTAAAGTAATTATCATATTCTTTAATACATTAAGTTGAAGTTCTTGATATTGCTTTTCTTTAATTTCAAGCTCTGAGCGAAATCTACTTTTTGTAAAAGTAAACTTTTCTATCGCTTTAAGCATAGAATCAACCTGAAACTTATCAATATCTAAATTATTGGAATTTACTACTTCAAAATAAAACGGATTTTCATGAATACTTCCTTTATAAATTATTATAGGATGTACTTCTATA
Source organism: uncultured Spirochaetaceae bacterium (assembly GCA_964589355.1). Classification (GTDB taxonomy): domain Bacteria; phylum Spirochaetota; class Spirochaetia; order Sphaerochaetales; family Sphaerochaetaceae; genus Pleomorphochaeta. Next base: position 311 of record CAZPTG010000268.1, on the reverse strand, counting down.
ATATTTTTTATCATCGCATTTGAGAATTTATCAATATTATACCTACAAATTGCAGAAACTGGATAGGAACTAAATATTTCTTCATTAAGTAAATATTCATACTCCATAATTCTAGAAAAGCCATCAGGATATTTTAAAATCCAACTAAGCTCACCTGTTATAGCTAATCCATTAAAACCAGCCTTAATAGCATCATTTGATAATACTTTTATCAAATCAATCATTTTTCTAGCATTAAAAGAACCTTCTTTAGAATAAGCATCTTCTTTAGTTAATATTCCAACTCCCTTTGTTCTAGCATGAATTATTGG
>CAZPTG010000267.1:0-3302 GCA_964589355.1 uncultured Spirochaetaceae bacterium | reverse complement strand
AAGTTTGCTAGCATAATCTTAATATTAAGCAGTTTTGAGTGAGTTTTGGTAATTTGTTTTGAGATTGTTTCGCTAAGGAATTTTGAGATAGATACTAATATTCCCTTTTCCCAATTTTTAGAATGGACCTTTTTTTCAACTGAAAAATTAAAAATTGTGGGGCACTTTTAAAATACCATAAACCACTGAACTTGTTATTTTTAGGATATTTCTTTTACTTTAATTTTCTCTGCTTTTTATTAATTTAATAATGATGTTTACCCATTTCTATTAGGTATTTATTCACAAAAATATCTTTATTTAATTATTTAAGCACCATCCAAAAGCAGATATTAGAATTGTAAATAAATTGGGGATTTTAGAAAAATCATAATGTTTGTGATATTATTTATGATACTCTAAGTTTACTGTTAAAATACCTCACACAATTGTAGCAATAATTTATCCAGATATTGTTTTATTTATATCTTGAATAGACAATTATGAATATAATTTTAAACAAATAAAGTTATTAGTTCATTAATTCTTTTGTCTAAATATGAAAGAAAATATTATTTTCATTAATTTTTAATACAGGTGACTAATAACCTTGTTAATGGTACTTATTAAATAAATAATCACTAAATCTCTTATTTTAGATATATGGGATATTGTAAGCATCTCCTAAGCGCTCCTCTATTTTTTTGACTAAGGTGCAAAAAAATGGTTACATACATACAAGTTCCTTTGCTTTTTTATTGGAATTCCCACACTCAAGATTTGGGATTTATTTGCAAATCAAGTGAGGTTTTAGGGTATCATATTCATATTTATTATCATAAATAATTTACAAGTTTTTCAATTAAGCTATTTCACAATATATATATATTATGATAGTTTTCGACTATCGTATACATATAACAAATATATTTATATTTGTTATAGATTGGCTGTAATGAAATATATTTTTTTTGTTGACAAGTTATAAAACCTATGAGACTATAAGAATATGATTATTGAATATCAGTGATTATCAGTTATATTTAATATAGTATGTTCGTTTGCTTTGAACTAAAAAATTTTAAACTTTTTTTTAAAAATCCTCTAAATAAAATATTTAATTTTGTGTTCAATAATCATATTTTAAAAAAGTTATAGTTTATTTTGATATTGATTTCAATTTAGACTAAATATATTATAAATAAGAGAAGAAAAAATATTATGCATATTTAATAATCACTGATTATTAAATTTATTAAAAAGGAGTGTATATAATATGAAAATCAATTCACCATTAGATTTAAAGGTTAATATAAGACCTATTATTTTTACAATGAATCACACAGAAGCTTATCAAGGTCCGTGTCGCTATGGTAAAGGTGAGGAACTAACTTATGAGTATGATGTTAGAGCAGCTAATGCAGGTTTTGAAGAATTTAAAGAAAAAATTTTACCACAAATTAATCCAGCAAAAGCTAATTTAGTTGAACCTGTATTACTAACTTGGACTCAAGATTTTATATTAAAAGAAGAGCTTTTTGAAGAAGCTTTAAAAAATGATAGTGAAACAGATTTATATTTTATTTATGGATTAAGACTATCTCAATTTTTTGCAACTGAATTAGCAAAAAGAACTAAAAAACCTCTTGCTTTAATGCCAAATATTCATTCTTTTTCATTAACTGAGCATGTAGAAATGAGTGCACCTTTATTAGCTCAAGGTCGTAAACTTGTTTTCCCATGTGCCGATATTGTTGATGTAAATGAAACAGTAGATATTTTACATGCTAAAAAAGTATTATCAAATACAAATTGTTTGTATCCACTAAAAGATGAAGCACTTTCAGTTGGTTGTCTTAGTGCCTTTTTATCTCTTGAGGCTATTTCAGATAGATTTGGTATTAAATTCACAACTCCAGACTTTACAGAAACCTTTAAAGAATTAGATAATTTAACGAAGGATGATATTGCAGAAGCTCAAGCAATTACAGATGATTTAGTTAAAACAGCTAATGGTGTTCATATGCCACCTGAAAATATTCTTAAAGATGTTGAATATTATATAGCTATTAAAAAAATGTTGAAGAAAAAAGGATGTAATGCATTTACTATTAAGTGTTTTGAAATCTGTGCAACAAAAGAATTGAATAAAAGACAACTTACATTTTGTCTAACACATTCTCTTTTAAAAGATGAAAAAATATCTTCAGCTTGTGCTGGTGATGCTTGTTCTGTAGTAACTCAAAATATATTAATGGCTTTAACCAATAAAGCTCCATTTATGGGTAATACAATGGTTATCGATCGTCAAACTAATCAGTGTAAGATTTTACATGATGTACCTTCAAAGAAAATGAAAGGCTACGATGCACCAGAGATTCCAATTGATTATGTTGCTTTTACAATGTCAAACTGGGGTGCAACAATGCGTGTTGATTTTGCAAAAGAAGCAGGAAATGTAATTACAATGATTAATTTAAGCCCTGATATGTCTAAGTTAATGGTTGTAAAAGGAACTATTAATGGTGGAAAAGATTTCTTAACAAATGAATGTAAATTAGCTTGTTTATTTAAAGTTGAAGACGTTGAAAAATTTATTTCTGCACAAAAATATGTTGGCCACCATTTTGCTTTTATTTATGGCGACTATACAAAAAAAATAAAGAAATTTGCTGATTTATATGAACTAGAATTATTAGAAGCATAAATAATATATATGACTAGTATAGATAATTATTATACTAGTCATTTGAGAAGGTAATATGGAAACTATATATTTAGATAATTGTGCAACAACACAAGTTTCAAAAGAAATATGTGATAAAGTAATAGAACTCATGTCTATTAACTATGGTAATCCGTCTTCTCTACATGGGATGGGGTCAAATGCTTTACATGAATTATCCCAAGCAAGATTTTATTTAGCTCAAGTATTAGCTTGTAACACTGATAATGTTTTCTTTACCTCAGGTGGTACTGAAAGTAATAATTTAGCAATTATTGGGGGTGCTCATTTTAATAAAAAATATGGATCTAAAATAATAACAACTGAGATTGAGCATAGTTCAGTGTTAAAAGCTTTTGAAGCATTAGAAGTTGAAGGATATATTACTCAATATGCAAAGCCTAATAAAAATAAACATTATTATGAGTCAAAATCTATAATTGATTTAGTTGATGAAAATACAATTCTTGTTTCTTTTATGTTAGTAAATAATGAAACTGGTGAAATATTACCTGCTAAAAAAATAATAAAAGGTATTAGAAAAAAAAATCCAAATACACTAATTCATATGGATTGTGTACAAGCCTTTGGGAAAATA
>CAZPTG010000266.1:0-3313 GCA_964589355.1 uncultured Spirochaetaceae bacterium | reverse complement strand
CGTGAAGATCTTCTATCTCTATCATCTCGTGAGAACTTTCTATCTCTATCATCTCGTGAAGATCTTCTATCTCTATCATCTCTTGAGAACTTTCTATCTCTATCATCTCTTGAGAACTTTCTATCTCTATCATCTCTTGAGAACTTTCTATCTCTATCATCTCTGGAAGATCTATTATTTCTTGAATTTCTTCTATCGCGATCTTTGCTGATAGGACTTTCATAACTAGCATCCCAGTAAATAACTAAATCATCATTAACCTTTTCATCTCTAGAATCATTATTTTCTACTTCTTTCGCACTATAATCTTTTTCTAAATCATTAATAATCTTATTTAAATCGTTTTGTTCTTCATTGTTGGAAATTTTATCCATTTGCTCTTTCCTTACGCCTTTATCTTTAGGCTTCTCATTTTTTGTGAAATACTTTTTCCCTTCGTAATCTTCTTTTCTAAGCTTCACATTTTTTACTTTTTCTAATAACCAGGTTTTAGAGGCACCTTTCTTTTTTGTAAATCCTTCAGCTAATATATCTTTTGTAATATTTTTAACGTTAAATTCAATTAAACGTCCTTTATCCATATGAAAAGTACTTAAATTTGTTGAAAAAATTACCTTTCCATTATTATCTAATAAATTATTTATTAACCTTAAATATCGTACATAATCTCTTTGAATATCAAACGTATTATCCATTTTTCTACTATTAGAAAAACTTGGAGGATCAAATATTATCAAATCATATTTACGTTTATTTCTTACAGAATCTATTATATATGCTAGCGCATCTTGATTTATACAAGGATATCTATCTCCTTCAAAACCATTTAGATTTAAATTATATTTTGACCACTCAGTATATGTTTTACTTAAATCAACAGATTCTACACTTAAAGCATTACCTGCTGCAGCATAAACACTAAAAGATCCGGTATAAGAAAATAAATTTAATACTTTTAAATTATTACTAAGACTTTCAACAAACTTTCTTGTTTTATAATGATCTAAAAACAAGCCTGTATCAATTCGTTTAACTAAATCAACTTTAAATCTATGAGAAAATTCTTTTACTTCGGTTACTAGACTTTTTACACTTTGAACATCATGTTGCTCTTTATTATGCCTTTTTTCTCTTCTATGAAAAATTACATTCTCACTTTGAACGTAGCACATTCTTCTAACAACATCTTTTACAGTCTCTTCTAAATCTCGAGATATACCTTCTTCACTATAATCAGTTATTCTTGCGTACTTGTTGTATAAATCAACACTAACAGGTAGTTCTTCAAGATTCCTATCATATACTCTCATACAATCAGTATCTTCTTGTAACAATAACCGTCTCATCATCAAAGAATTCTTTTTAAGAATCTTTCCAAAATCTTTTATCAAATAATCCATCGCAAACTACCTATATTATACACTTAACCAAAAATAAGTTACTTTCAATAATCTGTGTTGCATGCTACAATAATCACCATAATTATTCAAGGATAAACATATCGTTTTGTCAATTATAGAATAAATTGGAGGATAGCTCTATTAGCTAGGTATAAATATGGACGAAGAAACTAAAGAATTTCTAGATAATTTAGAAAACACATATGGTGGTAAAATCACATGGAAGACTTTTGCAACATGGTATGGATGTTCTGATGCTACTTTTCGTGAATATGGTGTTTTTGTTTTTAAAATTAACGATACTTTATATTTTGAAGATTTTGAAAAAAAACATGCTATTTTTGGAATGGAATTAAAAACAAAGAAAAAAAGTAAAGAAAAATATGTTCAACTAAAAAGAGAAATAGATGTTAAAGAAATAGAAACTATATTTAAAGTAACTCAATCAAATGCATTAGATGTTATTAAAAATAATAAAGATCCTAAAGCTTTAAAAGAAATAAATTTATTAGGTAAAATATTTAAAAAAAGTGTTATTGCTGTCGGATTAAAAAATGGGACTTATCATTTCTTTGAATTTTTGAATTTAGATGACTTTAAAAAAAACATATAACTTTATATACAAAAAACTACTAGCATGCTGACTAGTAGTTTTTTTTGTAATATTATAATTATTACTAAGCTTATTTTGAGTAGAACTCAACAACTAATTGGTCATTGATTTCAATTGGAACTTCAGCTCTTTCTGGTTTTCTTAAAAGAGTTCCAGCAAAACCTTCTTCATTCTTATCTAAATAAGCAACTTTGAATTTTACTGCTCCTAAGAAGTTCTTTTTGAAAGATTCATTCTTACGAGATTTTTCTTTTAGAGAAATAACATCACCAACTCTACATTGATAAGATGGGATATCAACCTTTTTGCCATTTACATGTATATGACCGTGGGAAACTAATTGACGTGAAAGTCTAATTGAGTTACCAAATCCAATACGATAAACTAAGTTATCCAAACGACATTCTAATGTTGTAATTAAAGCATCACCAGTTCTTAATTCTGAGCTACTTGCTTCTGCATAGTAATTACGTAATTGCTTTTCGAAGATACCGTAATATGCTTTAACTTTTTGTTTTTCAGCCAATTGCATACCATAATCGGATACCTTGTGTTTCTTTCGAAAAGCAGGAGCGTTAACACGATCCATAGCCTTAGGGTGACCACAAGCATTCACTCCTAATCTACGACATTCTTTAAAACGTGGGCCTCTTCTTGTTGCCATAGTCAATTCCTTTAAGAAAGTATTCTTCTAATATTTAATTTTAAAACAGCACTCTTAAGATTAAAATATTAGGGTATGTATTTCGCTCTCATACCTAGAGCAAATAAAAAGCTCCCATAATAGGGAGCAAAATTAAGCGCGCCCGGAGGGATTTGAACCCCCGACAGGGTGGTTAACAGCCACCTGCTCTACCGACTGAGCTACAGGCGCTTAAGTTCATCGAACGATTGGTACATTACCTTATTGAGCGTTTTCTGTCAATACAATTTTATCAAAAAAAAATCTTTTTTTACTCCCTTTTTTTATGTATTTCTATAACTCTCGATTTTACGATACTTATATTATTTTAGTTAAAACAATATTTTACATTTTTTATTGTTTTAATCTACAACAATAAAAATAATATTTGTGATATGCTCCCATTTAAGTTGACAATTAGAAGTTAATCTTTCTTTTTGTATATAATTTAGTATTTTTAATTTTGATGTACCAATCTCATAAAAAATTTATTTCAATATATCAATTGTATAATTTTAAACTAGCAACTTTAATTTTCTAAATATTTTGACATCCGAAACCAAATAAAAGGCCCACAAATTAATGCGGGCCTATAATTTCAATTCTTACTTTGAACTA
>CAZPTG010000265.1:0-3332 GCA_964589355.1 uncultured Spirochaetaceae bacterium | reverse complement strand
ATCTTCTTTTATGATGTTTTTTCTTAGGCCAAGGATCTGGGAAAAAGATATGAAACCCTGCTATAGAATTATCTTTAACCATATCATTTAAAACCGCAACTGCATCAAATCGCATTAGACGGACATTTTCAATTGTTTCATTTCCCACTGCAGACAATAATTTTGTAAAACCATTAAGAAACACTTCAATTGCTATGTAATTAAATTCATCTCGTTCTTTAGCAATTCGATAAGTAGATTCTCCTGTTCCAAATCCTATTTCAATTATTATAGGTTTATTATTGTTAAATATTTTATTAAAATCTAATTTTTCATTTTTATATCGTATTACATAATGATCATAATAATTTTTTACAGCATCAAGTTGAAAAGTATGTAATTTATTTGTTCTAATTACAAAGGAATGAACTTCCCTTTTTTTATTTTCAACATCTTTTTTTTCTACAATTGCTAATTCAGGATATTCATCATATATCGATTGTGCTTTTTCTCTCATATTTTCCCCTATAATAATCTTTGAAGCATTTCTAAAATAAATAAACTCTTATCTTTTAAAGATATTGCATCAGTTTTTAATTTAATATATTCAGGATTCTTAGTATCATAAGATACTGCTCCATTGCAATTAGGCAATAATCGCAACAATTTTTCACCATTTATATATTTTATAGCTCTAAATTTTGCTAAAACATTTCCTTTTCTCTCAGATAAATGAATAATTTTTAGTTTTCTACAAACAATTTTTAATTCAGCAATATGGATTAAATTCAATACCTCTTCGGGCATATCACCAAACCTATCAATTAATTCACTATTTAGCATATTTAATTCAGATTCATTTTTAACTGTCGCTATTTTCTTATATACTTCAAATTTAACAGACTGTTCTCTAATATATTCATCAGGTATAAAACCTGTATAATCTAATTCTAAGAAGACTTCTTTTTCTAAATCTTCTTTATCATTTGCTCTTAATTCATTTATAGCTTCATCTAATATTCTTATATACATATCAAGACCAACTGAAGCTAATTGTCCACTTTGTTCTTTACCTAAAAGGTTTCCAGCCCCTCTAATCTCCATATCTCTCATAGAAACTTTAAAACCTGCACCTAAACCAGTATTTTCTCCAATAGTTTTTAACCTTTTCACAGCAATTTCACTTAATGCTTTTTCAGCAGGATATAACAAATATGCATAAGCTTGATTATTAGATCTTCCTACTCTACCTCTAAGTTGATAAAGTTGTGCTATACCATACATATCTGCTCGATCAATAATTATAGTATTCACATTTGGGATATCTATCCCATTTTCTATAATTGTAGTTGAAACTAATACTTGTATACCTTCATGAACAAATCTTCTCATTGTATCTTCTAATTCTTTTGGAGGCATTTGGCCATGAGCTGATTCTATAATTAATTCAGGCATCAATTCACTAAGCATTTTTACAACTGCATCTAAAGATTCAACTCTATTATGAAGATAAAAAACTTGCCCACCCCTATCAACTTCTTTTTTTATTGCTTCAACAGCTATTTTTATATCAAACTCTTCTATTTTGGTTTCTATTGGATGTCTTGATATAGGAGGTGTAGATAATAATGACATATCTCTAATTTTTAAAAGAGACATATATAAAGTTCGTGGTATAGGTGTTGCTGATAAAGCTAAAGAATCAATACTATTTCTAAGTGTTTTTATTTTCTCTTTATCTTTTACCCCAAATCTCTGTTCTTCATCAATAATAAGTAATCCCAAATCCTTATATATTATATCCTTTGATAATATTCTATGCGTACCAAATAAAACATCTATTTTACCATCAATTAAAGACATCAAAGTCTTTTTTTGATCTTTTTTTGCAATAACACGTGACATCAAAGCAACATTTATTGGAAAATCTTTTACTCTTTCAAGGAAATTATTATAATGTTGTTCTGCTAATATTGTTGTTGGTGCTAAAAAAGCTACTTGTTTATTACTTAATACAGCTTTAAAAACAGCTCTAAATGCTATTTCAGTTTTACCAAAACCTACATCACCACACACTAATCTATCCATTACAGAGTTGCTTTCCATATCAAGTTTTATTTCATCAATACACTGAAGTTGATCACTAGTTTCTTGATAAGGGAATAGAGCTTCAAATTGAAGTTGCATATCATTATCTTTTTCAAAAGGAAAACCTATAGAGGCTTTTCTTTTTGCATATAATTCTATTAGATATTTTGCTAATTTTTCAGCATTTACTCTAGCTTTTGCTTTTTTCTTTTCCCAAACACTTGAACCAATTTTATCCAATTTAGGATTTTGAGATGAAGATCCTATATATCTTTGAACTAAGTTTGCTTGCTCAATTGGAACATATATATTATCTCCATTTGCATAAGCAATTTTAATATAATCTCTTTCTCTATCAAAAGATTTTACTCTATCTATTTTTAAAAATTTACCCACACCATAATTTACATGAACAACATAATCTCCTTCATGTAAATCGACAAAAGAATCTAAAGGTGAACTTTTTGTATGTTGCAATGTTTTTATAATCTGTTTTCGTCTTCCAAAAATTTCAGACTCACATAAAGCTATTAATTTTATAGAAGGTATTGAAAACCCATTAGATATTTCATAATCAATATAGTTTATTTGATTAAATTGTTTTAACATTTGCATAAGTCTTTGTTTTTGAATTGCATTACTAGTAAAAATATAGACTTTCCAACCTGATTTAAACATAGTAGAAAGTTCGCCTTTTAATCTAGTAAAATCACCAAAATAAGATCGAGGCCCCTCTATATCAAAAGAATAAACTTCAGATTCATCTTTTACAATATCTACAAGTGTCATTTTATTTGAAGCTTCAGCGTAAAATTTTTCAAAATCAAATAAAATCTCATTATAAGATAAAATATTCTTATCTAAATGGTATGCTTCTCTATATAAGCTCTTAGCTTCAGAAACTAAACTTTTATAGCTAGTATTTAATCTCATATCTCCTATAAAAGCAAAATAATCACCTTCTTTAAAATAAGAATCTATTTGAGAAAATTCTAAATCACATTTATTATCACTTAATAGCGGAATTGTAATTTTATTTATTACTTCAATTGTCTCTTGAGTCAAAGCATCAAAAGCTGAAATTTTTTCTACTTCATCCCAATCTGCATAAATTCTTAGAGGGTTTTCAAATGAAAAAGGAAAAATATCAACAACTTCACCTCTAAGGGTAAACTCACCAGGCATAGAAGTACTTGGCACTCTAGTATAGCCTGATTCACTAAAAACTGTTGCAATATAACTTGGATCAAACTTATCATGCAATT
>CAZPTG010000264.1:0-3355 GCA_964589355.1 uncultured Spirochaetaceae bacterium | reverse complement strand
CAACAAAGAAAAACTTAAAAGAAAGAGCTGATCAAAAAATTAAAGAATTAAAATACCAAGCAGTTGCTGATATCTTAGTTGAAAAATGTCCAATTGTGCCACCAAAATCAATGATTGATGCACAAGCTGATCAACAATTAAACAACATTGCTAAATCTAATAATATGGATATGGAAACTTTAACTAAGATTTTTGAAATGCAAGGTCAAAGTTTAGATCAATTGAAAGAATCTTGGACTCCTTCAATTATTAAAGATATTAACATTGGTTTAATAAAAGAAAAGATTAAAGATTCAGAAAACTTTGAAATAAGTGAAGAAGAAGTTACAGAAGCTTTAGGTGATACTTCTTCATACAAACAAGAACAACTTGATTATTTAAAAGAAATGATTGGTGAAGAATTAAAACTTCAAAAAGTAAATGATTTCTTAATTGAAAATAACACTTTCAAAGATGGTAAAAAACTAAGCTACGATGAATTAATGAACGGCCCTGAAGCTGAATAATTCAAAAAAAAGCTTTTATATCAAGGCGGGACTGTGTTTAGTTCCGCCTTTTTAACACTTAATAGGAGTAATTTATGAGCAATACTAGAATGCAATCAATGGTTCCAATGGTAGTTGAACAATCCGGTGTAGGTGAACGGTCCTATGACATCTTCAGCAGATTACTCAAAGATAGAATTATATTTTTAGATGGAGAAATTAACGATGCAACAGCAGATCTTGTTGTAGCACAATTAATATTTTTAGAAAGTGAAAATCCAAACAAAGATATTAGTATTTATATAAATAGCCCTGGTGGTAGTGTTACTGCAGGTCTTGCAATATATGATACAATGCAATATATAAAACCTGATGTACAAACAATCTGTATGGGACAAGCTGCAAGCATGGCAGCCTTATTATTAGCTGCTGGTGCAAAAGGTAAAAGACATATATTACCTTCTGCTAGAGTAATGATTCACCAACCTTGGGGTGGTGTTGAAGGACAAGCTACTGATATAGCAATCCATACTAAAGAATTATTAAGAATAAAAATACTTTCAATAGATATCTTAGTAAATTGTACTAAAAAGGATAGAGAAACTATAGCTTCTGATGTAGAGAGAGATTATTTCTTAAATTCAGATGAAGCTTTAGCTTATGGTCTTGTTGATAATATAATGAGGAGATAATTATGGCAAAAGGTAGTAAAACTTGTTCTTTTTGTGGCAAGAAAGCTTCTGAGTGCAAAAAACTAATAAATGGTCCTGGTGTTTCTATTTGTGATGAATGCATAGCTACATGTAATTCAATAATAAAAGAAGAACCAGTTTATGAATCAGATGAAAGTGGTTTACCAGAAACTATTCCAACTCCTAAAGAACTAAAAGATTATTTAGATGATTATGTAATTGGCCAAGATGATGCAAAAAGAGTATTATCTGTTGCTGTTTATAATCACTATAAAAGAGTTAAATTTCAAGGAAAAATTAAGCAAGAAGGCGTAGAACTTGATAAATCAAATATATTAATGATTGGCCCAACAGGTACTGGTAAAACTTTATTAGCTCAAACATTAGCTAAAAAATTAGATGTTCCTTTTTCAATTGCTGATGCTACTACATTAACTGAAGCAGGATATGTTGGTGAAGATGTAGAAAATATATTATTAAAATTAATACAAAACGCAAATAACAATATTGCCGCAGCTGAGCATGGAATTATTTTTGTTGATGAAATTGATAAAATTGCAAAAAAAGGTGAAAATGTATCCATAACTCGTGATGTTAGTGGTGAAGGTGTTCAACAAGCTTTATTAAAAATTATTGAAGGCACTGTTGCATCAGTTCCTCCTCAAGGTGGAAGAAAACATCCTAATCAAGAAATGCTTAAAATTGATACAAGCAATATATTATTTATTTGTGGTGGTGCTTTTGTAGGTCTTGATAAAGTTATAGAGAAAAGAGTTACATCTCACCCAATGGGATTTGGAGCAACAATTCTTTCAGAAGAAGAAAAAGATTTAACTAAATTATATAAACAAATATTACCAGATGACCTTGTAAAGTTTGGACTTATCCCTGAGTTTATAGGTCGTCTACCTATTCATGTATCATTAAATAATTTAACTCAAGATGATTTAGTTAGAATAGTTTCAGAACCAAAAAATTCAATTATAAGACAATATATAACTTCTTTTAAAATAGAAGATATTGAATTAGAATTTAATGATGATGCTGTAAAAGCAATAGCACAAAAAGCTGTTGATCAAAAAACTGGTGCTAGAGGTTTAAGAAGTATAGTTGAAAATATTATGATTTCAGTAATGTTTGATATACCAACTTATAAAGAAGCCAAAAAAGTAGTTTTTTCTAAAGAATGTGTAACAGGTGGAGAAAAACCAAAAGTTTACACATCAGATGGTGAATTATTAAATTTTGATAAAACTAAGGAGATAACTGCTTAATGAATAATTATGACTTTCCCTCTTTTGATAAAAAAGTAATTGATTTGATACTTAACAACAAACATGCCCTAATTATTGGGCATAAAAAACCCGATGGAGATTGTTTTTCCTCTCAAATTAGTCTTAAATATTTATTAGAGCAACTCAACTATGAAACAGTAGTTATGGCAAATGAGGGGCCTTTCGAAAGAGCAGAAAGTAAAGCAGTTGAACATTTATTTGAAAGAGAAATTACTGATGATATTTTATCTAATAATCCAATTCTATTTTTAGTAGACTGTGGAGAATTAAGTAGAATCGGTTCTCTTTCACATAAAGTTAAAGACTTAACAACAATTGTAATTGATCACCATCAAACATCTTTAAACGTTGGTTGGCAATATAGCTATATATTTACTAATTCTATTTCAACAACACAGTTGATTCAAAAATTATATAATGATTTAAATATTAAAATTAGTGAAGAAATAGCACAAAATTTATTTTTTGGGTTTGCAACTGATAGCGGATTTTTTAAATTTATCTCAAAATATAATGGGAATGCCATAAAAATGGCTGGTGAGTTAGTCGAAAAAGGTGCCGATCCTCGCTTAACTTTTTCAATGATGAGTGGTGGTAGATCTTTTGATTATGTAAAAAATTTATCAAAACTTATTGATAGAACAGTTTTTGTTTGTAACAATCAAGTTGCAACTTCAACTTTTTATCTTAGTGATGAATATGAATCTCCTAGTGATTCGTATTACGCTCAACTATTAAGTGTTGAAAATGTTAAAGCAATTATTCTTTTTAAAGAAGTTGAAAACAACAAAGTTGAACTTGGCTTAAGAGCAAATTATGATTGTTCTTTTGATATGAGTAAATTTGCTGCTGAAAAGGGTGCAGTAGTGGTATATGGTACTAT
>CAZPTG010000263.1:0-3363 GCA_964589355.1 uncultured Spirochaetaceae bacterium | reverse complement strand
AGGATATTTGGCAAGAATTTGAATAAATAAATATTTTTTATATTTTTTATATGAATTGAGCTGAAAATTTATTATATTTAATATGAATTATGCTAAAATATAATTGAAATATATAAAAATGTTTTAGTAAATAAGTAAAATAAAAATTTAACTATAGGATTATATTATGAATTTAATTGATGTATTAGATGAAAGATTAATTAAAATTCCACTTTTAAGTACAACAAAAGATGAAGTTTTAGAAGAGCTCGTTGATGTACTAGCAGAAGGGAAAAATTTAAGTATAGCAGATAAAAATTCTGTTTTGGAAGCGGTTGTAAATCGTGAAACATTAGGCTCAACTGGTATTGGTAAAGGAATTTGTATTCCTCACGCTCAAAGTGAGTCTATCGATAATATTTGTGTTGTTGTTGGAGTATCTCAACAAGCAATTGATTTTGATTCTCCTGATAACTTAAAATCAAAAATATTTTTTTTAGTTGTAGCTTCAACTGATGCATCATCTTCTCATGTAGAAGTATTAGCATCAATTGCTCGTTCATGTTCTTCAGGGGTTTTTAGAAGAATGTTAGAACAATGCAAAGATGAATCTGAAGTAGTTCAATTGTTTTCTGAATAATAATATAGGAGTGATTTGTGAAATATGTTATTAAGGAAGGGGTTTGTTTTGTAAAAGTAAAAGGAGTTTTATATGATCAAGAGATGGAAAATATTGTAAAATTCCCAAATACTAAAAAAATAAACTCTTTTGAAGTTCCTGAGGAAGTTACAGGGATTGAAAAGTCTGCCTTTAAAAAAAATAAGAATTTAAAGGAAATTTCATTTTCGAAAAATACAAAGCAAATTGGTAATAAAGCTTTTAAAAAATGTAAAAAATTAAAAAATATCATTATTCCAAAAGATGTTTTGAAAATAGGAAAAAGTGCATTTGAAAAATGTACAAAATTAAAAAGAGTAGAATTTGAAGGTGAGAAGGTTGAATTAAGCAAAGCTACTTTCTCAGGATGTAAAAATTTAAAAGAAATAACATTGCCTTTTAAAACTACAAAAATTCCTGCTTATTTTTTAAGTGAATGTTTATCTTTAGAATCAATTTCATTGCCAGAAACTGTTAAGAGTATTTGTGATTCTGCGTTTGTAAATTGTGCAAGTTTAAAATCTATAAACATTCCAAATGATGTAACTAAAATTGGAGATTTAGCATTTGAAGATTGTACAAAGTTATCATCTATTGAATTCAATGATAAAATTGAAGAAATTGGTGATAGATCTTTCAAAGAATGCACATCTTTAGAACATATAAAAGTTCCTGATAGTGTTAAAAAAATAGGAATAGGTGCATTTGAAGATTGTAAAAATTTAATTGATATTCAATTGCCAAATAATTTAGTTGAAATAGATGAATTAGTTTTCCATGGATGTCATAATTTAGAAAAAATTAATTTACCTGAGTCTATTAAAAGGATAAATAGTTTTTCTTTTTCAAGTTGTAGAAAATTAAAGAAAATTATTTTTAATAATAATGTAAAAAAAATTGATAGTTGTGCTTTTATAGGATGTGTTTCTTTAAAAAGTATTTTATTTGAAGACTCTCTTGAAGAAATTGGAAATAGTTGTTTTCAATATTGTACTTCTTTAAAAGAAATTACAATTAAATCAAAAAATATTAAGTTTGGAACTTTAGTTTTTGATAGTTGTGATAGTATTGAAAAAATTCATCTTTATAAAGATTCAAGTGCTGAAAAATATTTTATAGACAAAGGATTTGAAGAAAAATTGATATATCTATAAAATAAGTTTATTAAAAAATACACCTAGAATAAGTTATTAAATTTATTTTAAGGTGTTTTTTTATTTTCTATTGACTCAAGCAATTTAATTGTATAGAAAAGCAAAAGAAGGATTTTTATGAGCACTTATTTAAAAGGAATATTCATTACTAGCTTTTCTGCAATGTCATTTGGTTTAAATCCATTATTTGTAAATTATCTTCAATCTAGTAATATTAATTTACTTTGGACATTGATTATTCGCTTTGGTGGTAGCTTTTTACTATTTATTTTAATTGTAAAATCAAAGCAATTAAATTTTAAATTAGATACTTCTATTAGAGAAGTGATTATTATTTTTTTCTGTGCTGTTTTCTTTTTACTAACTTCAGTTTTTCTAGTTTATTCTTATACTAGAATACCCTCAGGATTAACAACAGTATTACATTTTAGTTATCCAATATTAATAACATTATTAAGTATAAAAGCTAAAAGGGATAATTTTAGCATTGCATTAGCTATATCAATAGTGTTTTCAATATTGGGAGTCTATTTTGTAACAAATCCAAAAAATATGGAATTTGACTTATTAGGTATGACTTCAGCCTTTTTATCTTCTATAACGTTCTCTCTATATTTATTTTTGCTCAATGATAAAAAAGTTAAGCAAATTGATAATAATCTATTTGTTTTATACTTAAACTTTTTTTCGATAATATTATTATTACTATCATCAATTTTTTTATTAGATGATTTTGTTGCTATAAAGCATATAGATATAAATCCAATTACATTTTATGGAGTTTTTGGGTATATAATGGCATCAGCTTTTGGAGCTTTTTGTTTTTCTTTTGGAACTAGAATAGTTGGAGGTCCTATAGCTGGGACAATAGGTGCTTTTGAACCTTTAACAGCAGTTTTAGTTGGTGTTTTATATCTTAATGAAGTTTGTTCAAACTCCTATATGTTTGGTGTAGGCTTAATTTTAATTTCAACTGTAATAGTTTCATTATTTAACTCAAAGAGTAAAAAAATCACATCAAAAATAAGAATATAATTTTAACTATGCTTAATTAAAGAGAGTGTTCATTATATTATAATTTACTTATAAAAAAAATGGGTGTATCTTATAAATATAAGCATAGGAGATTTTATGGATATTACTTTTTATGGCGCTGCAAAGCATGTTACTGGAAGTTGTACTTACATTAAATGTAATGATGTAACAATTTTGATTGATTGTGGATTGCCTCAAGGGCGAGATGAGAAAGATATGGGGGATGAATTTTTCTTTAGAGCTGCAAATATTGATTATGTTTTATTAACTCATGCTCATATTGATCATAGTGGGAGAATCCCACAGTTAGTAAAAGAAGGTTTTGATGGAGAAATTTGGGCAACTTCTGCTACTAGACGTTTGTGTGATATAATGCTTAGTGATAGTGGTCACATACAAGAGATGGAAGCTGAGTGGAAAAGCAGAAAGAATATTCGTGCTGGTAAAAATTCAGTTGAACCTTTATATACAGTTCAAGATGCTTTGGATAGCTTAAGGTATTTTAAATCTTGTGATTATAATAAAAGAGTAAAAATA
>CAZPTG010000262.1:0-3373 GCA_964589355.1 uncultured Spirochaetaceae bacterium | reverse complement strand
ACATGTAGAAAAAGGTGAAGTTTTAGCTGATGGTCCTGCAACTGATAGAGGTCAACTTGCTCTAGGTAGAAATATTTTAGTTGGTTTTGTTCCTTGGAATGGTTACAACTATGAAGATGCTGTATTAATAAGTGAAAAAGTTGTTAGAGAAGATATATTTACTTCAATACATATAAAAGAATATACAATTGATGTTCGTGAAACAAAATTAGGTCCTGAAAAACTAACAGGTGATATACCTAATACTAGTGAAAAAATGCTAGAACAGCTTGACGAAGAAGGTATTGTAAGAATTGGTACATATGTAACTCCTGGTTCTATTTTAGTTGGGAAAGTTACACCAAAGAGTGAGGGGGATACAACTCCTGAATTTAAATTGTTAAATTCTATTTTTGGAGAAAAAGCTAAAGAAGTTAGAGATTCATCTCTTAAAGTTCCTCACGGGACTTCAGGTACTGTAATTGATGTACAACGTTTAACTAAAGCTAATAATGATGAATTACCACCAGGTGTCGAAGAGTCAGTTAAAGTTCTTGTTGCAACAAAGAGAAAGTTGAGACAAGGTGATAAAATGGCAGGTCGTCACGGAAATAAAGGTGTTGTTTCTAGAATATTACCAGAAGAAGATATGCCTTTTATGGCTGATGGTACAACATTAGATGTTTGTCTTAATCCGTTAGGGGTTCCATCACGTATGAACATTGGTCAGTTAATGGAAACTCAACTTGGTTGGGCTGCAGTTGCTTTAGATGAATGGTATTCATCACCAGTATTCCAAAGTGCTACAATGGAACAGATTGAACAAAAGATGCTTGATGCTGGCTTACCTGAAAATAGTAAACAAGTTTTATTTGATGGTAGAACAGGTGTAGAATTTGTAAATCCAGTATTCTGTGGGTATATTTATTATCTTAAATTACACCACTTAGTAGATGATAAAATGCATGCTCGTGCAACTGGACCTTATTCCTTAGTAACTCAACAACCTCTTGGAGGTAAAGCTCAATTTGGTGGACAAAGATTGGGAGAAATGGAAGTTTGGGCTCTTGAAGCTTATGGTGCTGCTAATACTTTACAAGAATTATTAACAATTAAGAGTGATGATATGACAGGTCGTGTAAAGATCTACGAAAGTATTGTAAAAGGCGAACCTTCAACTTCAGCTGGTATGCCAGAAGCCTTTAATGTACTTGTTCAAGAAATTCGTGGCCTTGCATTAGATATGTCCGTCTACGACAATATGGGTAGACAAGTTCCTCTAACCGAAAGGGATGAAGAGCTAATCGCTAAGAAAGAGAAAACACCTCTAAACTAATCAGGAGTATAACGGAATGAAAGAAATTCAAGATTTCGATAGTGTTAGAATTAAATTGGCTTCACCTGATCAAGTTAAAGCTTGGTCTTATGGTGAGGTTAAGAAGCCAGAAACTATCAATTACCGTACTTTGCGTCCTGAGAGGGATGGTCTGTTTTGTGAAAAAATATTTGGTACTACAAAAGAATGGGAATGCTACTGTGGTAAGTTCAAATCTATACGTTATAAAGGTGTAGTTTGTGACCGTTGTGGTGTTGAGGTTACTAATGTAAAGGTTCGTCGTGAAAGAATGGGCCATATTACATTAGCAGCTCCTGTTTCACATATTTGGTACTATAGATCAGTTCCTTCTCGTATGAGTTTGTTACTTGATGTTTCAAGAGCAAATTTACAAAGTGTATTATATTATGAAAAATATATTGTAGTATCTCCTGGTGAAACAGATTTAACTGAAAAACAAATATTAAGTGAAGATGAATATTACGATGCTTTAGAACAGTATGGTGAAGTTTTCCGTGCAGGTATGGGCGCTGAAGCTATTAGAGATATATTAACTAATTTAGATTTAGATAAATTAAGTTATGAGCTTCGTGAAGAAATGCGCGCTAAAGAAGGCAAAATTGATAAACATTTATATAAAAGAATAGAAGTTTGTGAAAGTTTTAGAAATTCTGAGAATAAACCAGAATGGATGATCTTAACAGTTATTCCTGTAATACCTCCAGATTTAAGACCTATGGTTCAATTAGATGGTGGACGTTTTGCAACTTCTGATCTTAATGATTTATACAGACGTTTGATTAATAGAAATAATAGATTATCAAGATTAATGCAGTTACATGCTCCTGATATTATTATCAGAAATGAAAAGAGAATGTTACAAGAAGCTGTTGACGCTTTATTTGACAATACCAAACGAAAACGTGTTGTCAGAGGTGCTAATAATAGGCCATTAAAATCTCTTTCTGATATGTTAAAAGGTAAACAAGGTAGATTTAGACAAAATCTTCTTGGTAAACGTGTAGACTATTCAGGTCGTTCAGTTATTGTTGTTGGTCCAGAATTGAGAATCCACCAATGTGGACTTCCTTCAAAAATGGCACTTGAATTATATAAACCTTTTATAATGAAGAAATTAGTTCAAAAAGGTGTTGTTTATAATATAAAGAAAGCTAAAAACTTAGTAGAGCAAGAAACAGATGAAGTTTGGTCAATATTAGATGATGTAGTTAAAGAACATCCTGTAATGCTTAACCGTGCACCTACTCTTCATAGATTAGGTATTCAAGCTTTTGAGCCAGTATTAGTAGACGGGAAAGCTATTAAGTTACACCCATTAGTTTGTCATGCATTTAATGCTGACTTTGATGGTGACCAAATGGCTGTTCATGTTCCATTGACTCAAGCAGCTCAACTAGAGTGTTGGACTCTTATGTTAAGTGCAACAAACTTACTTGACCCTGCAAATGGTAAACCAATTGTATTCCCATCACAAGATATGGTTCTAGGTGTAAACTATTTGACAAGAGAAATGAAGGATGCTAAAGGCTGTAATCATTTTTATGATAGTTTAAGTGAAATAGAAATTGCAATTGACGGTGGTCTTTTATCTTATAATGCAAAAATTAGATATAAACTTCCTAATGGTGAAAAAATTGAAACTACTCCAGGTAGAGTAATATTCAATTCAGTATTACCAGAAGGTTTAGAATTTCAAAATTATTGCTTAGGTGATAAAGAACTAAAGAAATTAATTGGAAATACTATTGCTGAGAAGAAAAACTCTGTAGCTGTTCAATTATTAGATGCTGTTAAAGATGTTGGTTTTAAATTTGCAACAATTTTTGGTGCAACTATTGGATTATCTGATATGATTATTCCATCAACAAAAGAAAAAATTATGAAAGAAGCTAGTGATAAGCATGCTGAGATAAAAAATCAATATAGTGTTCTAGCTAGTATTTCATCTGAAGAAAGATATAACCGTGTAATTGAAGTATGGAGTGATGCTAATGAAACTTTGGCTGATGAATTAATGAAAGACTTAGAAGAAAGTCA
>CAZPTG010000261.1:0-3376 GCA_964589355.1 uncultured Spirochaetaceae bacterium | reverse complement strand
TATTAGAAATTCAAAATTTAAATATACATTTTAATACTTTTGATGGACAGTTTTCAGCAGTACGGAATGTATCCCTTTCTCTTGGGAAAAATGAGTCTTTAGGTATTATTGGTGAATCTGGATGTGGTAAATCTACAATGGCATTTTCTATAATGCGATATTTAGCTCCAAATGCAGAAATTGATGGTTTTATTAATTTTAATGGTGATAATCTAGTTGGAAAAACTGAGGCAGAAATGTCTAAAATTAGAGGTAACCGTATTGCAATGGTTTTTCAAAATCCTTCAACTAGTTTAAATCCTTCATTAACAATTGGGTTTCAACTTGATGAAGTTGGAATGGTTCACCAAAATCTTAATAAAAAAGAAGCAAGAAAAGCTTCACTTCAAGCTTTAGAAATGATGAATATTGGGGATCCAGATGGAACAGCTCGTCGTTTTCCTCACCAAATAAGTGGTGGAATACAACAGCGTATTTGTATAGCAATGGCTATATTGTGTAAACCTGATATCATGATCTTAGATGAGCCAACAACAGCTCTTGATGTTACTACTGAGGCAATAATTTTAGATTCAATTAAAGAATTAAAAGATAAGCTTAATATGTCATTGATTTATATTTCTCATGATATGGGAGTTATTAATAAAGTTTCTGAGCAAATTTGTGTTATGTATAATGGGGAAGTAGTAGAAAAAGCTCCTAAAGCTAAGATTTTTGAACATCCTTCACATCCATATACTAGAGCATTAATAAATTGCATGCCTCGTGGTGGTGTTGTTAAAGAAAATGCTAAGTTAAATACAATTAATGGCTATGTAAGTCGTCGTGGAATTGTAGAAACAGGTTGTCCATATGCTGATCGTTGTGATATGAAAAATGATACGTGTGAAGCAAAATATGGTATGAGAGATATTGAAAAAAATCATATAGCAGCTTGTGATCGTGCTTATGCAGATGATGTAGAAGATACTCAAATTAAAAAGTTAAAACCTCAAGAAAAAAAAGAAAAAACAAAACAACTAGATTTAGAAGAACAACAAACAGATACAGAAATTCCTGCTATTCTTGAAATTAAAGATTTATATAAAATTTATGGTTCTAAGCGAAAAGTTTATGCTGTAAATGGTGTTGATGTTGAGGTTCCAAGTGGCAGTGTTTTGGGTATTGTAGGTGAATCTGGATGTGGTAAATCTACTACAGGTAATATGGTTGCAGGTTTACATGATCCAAGTAAGGGTAAAATAATTTTTGATGGCGTAGATGTGACTCAAGGATGGAAAGATAGAAGCGCTAAAACACTTAAAGATATTCAATTGATTTTCCAAAATCCAGGAAGAAGTCTTAATCCTTCTCATACAGTGGAACAGATAATTAGTAGGCCTATGAAGAGGTTGCTTCACATAGATTCAAAAGAGGAAAGAGTTAAAACTATTAAATCAATGCTTAGAAAAGTTGATTTAGGGGAAGAATATTTAACAAAAAAACCTAGGCAACTCTCAGGAGGAGAGCAACAACGTGTTGCAATTGCTAGAGCACTATCAATTTCTCCTAAAATGATTGTTTGTGATGAACCTACTAGTGCACTTGATGTATCTGTGCAAGCATCAGTATTAAATTTGTTAAATGATTTACAAGATGATAGTGATATAACATATCTATTTATCTCACATGATTTAAATGTTATTAATTATCTTAGTGATACTATTATGGTAATGTATGCTGGTAAGATTTGTGAATATGGTAAACGTGATGAAGTCATGGGCAAAACTTATCATCCATATACTGAAGCGCTATTTTCTGCTGTACCTGAAGTTGACCCAACTAAAGAGAAAAAAACAATTCACTTAGAAGGTGGACTTCCTGATCCAGCAAAGAAACCAAAAGGTTGTCCTTTTGCAGGCAGATGTCATAAACAATTGGGTAAAATATGTGAAGAAGAATATCCTCCAATGGTAAGGGTGAGTGATTCTCATTATTATTATTGTCATATTCCAAATCCTGAAAAATAGATCACAAATATTTATAATTAAGTTATAAATTAGATGATGTAAAAAAATATTTATCTATAAAAATCATTTAGATTTTTAAGATTCTAGAGGTTTTTATAGATATTGTTATACTAAAAAATATATATTTTTTTTGGTATAAAGATCTAGTTTTGATATTAAAAAAATAGATTCAAAAGTTAATCATAAAAATTTCTTTTACTTTTATGATTTCTTTTGATATAATAAATAGGTGTTATATAAAAATAATAGTACTTGTTAAATGTTTTTATAAATTATGCTATACTTAAATTTTGTAAATTTGATTTTTAAATTATAAATAAATATATAAATTTAGTTGATTAGTTATAAAAGTTTGATAATATCGTTTTTTATTGAACTTGAAACTATTTGCTAAAGAAAAATTTAAATTATTCTATAAAATATATCATCTTATGTTTAGATGATAATTCATATTAAAATATTAACTAGTAATAAACTAGTTATTGAGGAGGAAAATATGAAACGCACTATAAGTGTTATGTTTATGCTTATCTTTGTTGGCTCTATGGCATTTGCTAGTGGAGAGAAAGAAGCTCCAAAAGAAGAAAAAATGATTCGTATTGCAGAGCAAGTTCCTGGAATTATTACACCAGGAGTGTGGGATGGACAAGCTTTTTCAATGAATGGATCAATGTATGAATATTTAGTTGAGATGGATGCTGAAACTGGTGAATTAGAACCTTTATTAGCTACTTCTTGGGAAACTAATGATGGAACAACTTGGACTATAAAACTTCGTGAAGGTGTTAAATTCCATGATGGAAGTGATTTTACTTCAGAAGATGTTAAATACACAATTGAAAGAACTCAAGATCCTGCAATTGGTCACTTAAAGAAAAAAGATTTTGAAGTTGTTTCTTCTGTAGAAACACCTGATGATTATACTGTTATTATTAATTTAAGTGATTCAAGACCAACATTTATTTATCAAATGACAGATTATAATATGGCTATATTATCTAGTGATTATGATTATGCAAATCTTGGTGAAACAAAGCCAATGGGAACTGGTCCATTTATGATGGAACAATTAATGCCTAAAGAATCTGCATTATTAGTAAAAAATCCTAATTATTGGGCAGAAGGTTTACCAAAAGTTGATAAATTAGCTATTTATTTTGTATCAGATATTGATGCAAGTATTTCAATGCTAGAATCAGATAAAGTTGATGTTGTACCATTTATTACTCAAAATATCAAAACTCGTTTAGAAAAAAATCCTGATATCAATGTAGTTTCTCCTTATCAAGAAATGCGTTTTATTGATATGACTTATGATATGGAACCATTTAATGATAATAGAGTAAGAGAAGCTTTAAAATATTCAA
>CAZPTG010000260.1:0-3437 GCA_964589355.1 uncultured Spirochaetaceae bacterium | reverse complement strand
AATAAAAGAAGAGAGAAAATCTGCGATAAAAAAGATGAAAATTAAATCATCAAAAAACAAAAATCAATAAAAGACTTTTCTTGGTATTGGATTTTTGCCTAACAATAAACCAAGAGATTCATTAACATAGGAAATAGGACCTATTTTTCTTTTAGCATTAGCTGAAAAATAACAATAAAAGCAATATTCATCTTCCATATAACGAATATCACAACTAGTTATATATCTTGAAGCCCATCCTTGTTTTGGTAATTTTAAGATAGGCTCTCTTTTAGAAGTTTCCCAAATAACACCATCTTTACTTTCTAATTGTATTAAAGTACTAATGCTTTTATTATTTATTTTATCCCACCCAAAAGCACATTCTAAAGCGATATAACCATCTTCTTTTAATGGTATAACGCGTATACTACCTGTTGCTAAATTTCTATATTCATCATCTGCTTCAGGTTTTATTAAAGGAATATCTTCATTTATCAACTCATAGGGTCCCATTAATGTATTGGATTTTGCCATAGAAAAATATAATGTTGCTTTTTGTTTTGTATCTTGCATTATAATATGAGAAGCTCCAAAAAATAGCTTATAACCTTCCTTTTCATCATAAAACAATTGAGGTCTTGATAATCTAGGCCTCTCAAGTTTATCTTTTGCAAAAGAAACATTTTTACTATCAAAAAGAATTTGCGATTTGCTAAAGCTCTCCATATCCTCTGTATGACAAATTTCTATTCGAGAACTAGAAATTTTTTCATTTGATTTAAATTCATGCCAATCTAATTTATCAGGGGTTGAATCATGCTTTTCATAAATTAAATGCCATAAGCCATTATTATAAAAAATATATGGCGAATGTCCTCTTAACTCAATCATTTTCTTAGAATGCCAATCTATCCCATTATTACTTACAAAATGTTGGATACCAATCCAATTATGGGCAAAAAGATGCCATCTATCATCAGGAGAATCTTTTGGTAAAATAAAAGTTGGATCACACAATCTAGGCGTTTTTAATTTAGCTTTTAAAATTGGATCTTCTATAAAAGGATACCAACTTAGTTTATTAAATTCTTTTACTGATTGGAAACTCATAATCTATTTTTTACCTTTTTTCTTACCAAAAATAGGAACTAACTTCTCTTCTAAGTTAAATTTTTTAACAGACCAATTTACCAACTTTGAATATAAAAAGATACTGCCACCAATAGCAGCAATAAAAGAAAAACCTAAAACTACAATTCCTAAATTTCCATTTAAATCAAAAAGCAAATTGGCACTAACAAAAACTAAAATAAAAATAGCAAACATTAATATAACATTAACTATGGTTGCAATTATCATAAATATAACTGTATTTGACTGTTTACTCATAAAATCCTCTAAATTTAATCTATTAAAAATACATACTATTTTCAATCTATTTTCTTTTTATTTTGAAAATACCCTATTATTATACTTATAATCATAAGACATCCACAAATTACAACACTAGCATCCGCAAAATTCCAAGTAGGCCATCTTTGAAAACCTAAAAAGCCATATACTTTATTACTCATAAAATCAACAACTTGAAAATCTCTAAATATTCTATCAATTAAATTCCCTAATCCACCGCCAATAAATCCTGCAAAAAGCCATTTTTGAAAATTGGATATATTTATTTCTTTTTCAAAATACATCAAATAAAAAATATAAATAAGGACAATAATAGGAACTATAATGAATAAAACAATTCTAATAGGTAAAGATAAACTATGGCCTAAACTAAAAGCTACAGCATTATTTCTAACGTGAATTATCTGTAAAAATCCATTAAAAAAAGAATATCCGATTGTATTAATATTAATATTAGATACAATAAAACTTTTAGATATTTGATCAATTATAATTATAAATAAAGATAATATAAGATGTCTATATTTTTTCATTTTTCCCCTACAATCCTGTTGGAACATCAATATATTTTACTAAAAAATTATATCTTTTACTAACTTCTATAGCTAGAGCTTTTACTCCATACGTCTCACTTTCATAATGACCTCCACATAACATTGAAATACCTTCTTCTTTACAATAATGATATTCACTATGCCTTGGCTCTCCAGTTATTAATAAATCACAATTCAAAGCTTTTGCTTGTTGAATATCATGAGCACCTTCACCACTGACAATTGCTATTTTATTAATTTTTTTTGAAAAGTCTAATTTTATTGGATTTGAAAAATTTAATATTGATGATATTTCATCTATAGAAATATCTTTTTCTAAATCACCAATAATACCAATATCAAAACCTTTGTAATTTATAGCTGGTTCTATATTAATCAAATCTAATGCTTTGGCCATTGCAATATTATTGCCAACACTCATATTTGCATCTAAGGGTAAATGGGCTGCATATATATCCATTTTATTATTTATTAAAAGCTCAATCTTTTTATAAAAATTATTAGTAATAGGTATAGGAGCACCCCAATAAAGACCATGATGAACAATTAGAACATCAACTCCATCATTTATTGCTTTTTCAATTGTTTCTAAACAAGCATCAACAGCAAAACCAATTATCTTTATTTCTCTATCTTCAGCTCCAACTTGAAGCCCATTAAGAGAAACATCAATACCACTAAACTTATCAATATCTAAATATTTGTTTAATTTTAAAATAAATTCATCTCGTTTCATAAAAACTATTATAATAGAGTTGACAGTGTTTTTCCACCATTTTATATTTGTCCCATGGCAGATTATAAAATAAACATAAAAGAATTATCTTTTGAAGAAGCTTCTTTTAAAATAAAAGATATTCCAGATCACTTAATTAAATTAAAAGATGATGAAATTATTGGACAACCAAGAGCAATAAAAGCTTTAGAAATGGGTTTAAATGTTAATAGGTGGGGATATAATGTTTTTATCTCTGGTGATAGTGGTACTGGTAGACTTTCTGCAGTACAAGCTGTTGCAACTTCACAAGAAGATAATATTGAAAATATAAAGGATATTGCATATATACATAATTTTGTTAATAGCGATAATCCAAAAGCATTAGTCTTAGAAAGCGGTCTAGGTAAAAAATATAAAAACTCTCTTGAAATCTTTATTAACAAAATAAACGATAATTTAGATAACAATAAAGATAATGCAATTAATATTGCTATTAAAGATTTAGAAGAATTAAAAAAAGAATTTACAAATATAAATATACTTGAACATTTGTCATTAATTGAAAAAGATTTAAAATCAATTTCAATTAAAACAAATAAGAATTTTACTAATAAATATAATATCAATTTAATAATAGATAATCAATTTAATAAAACGAGACCTTTTGTTATAGAAAATCATCCTTCCTTTACAACTCTTTTTGGAGCTATTGATGATACAAAAGAAGAAATTTTACCTTATCAGAGGATAAAAGCAGGTTCTATTTTAGA